>CAYGIQ010000145.1:0-6647 GCA_964349885.1 uncultured Prolixibacteraceae bacterium
ACAAGATGGCGATTCAGATGGAGACCGACTTGCTTATGAGCATTGGTAAAATCAATACCATGATGGCCGACCGCGGGTTTCCTCTGGTGAATCTTGAGAGTGCCTTGCGCTCAATGGAACAACAAAGTGCCGAACTTGCCATGTTGTCTTCGGGGTCAGGGGCAAGCATTGCCGAGAGTCCGATCGATGTTTTGCAGCGTTCTGCCAATGCCGATATCGTGATTCAACTTACTTATGTAATAAACCAGAATGGTCCGCAGCGTTCAATAACCTTTATGCTGCAGGGACTCGATGCATATTCCAACAAGCAGATTTCGGGAGCTCAGGGAACAGGTGCCCCCTCTTTTGCCACCGAAACACCGGTATTGCTCGAGGAGGCAGTAATCAGTTATATCGACGACTTCAACAGCCGGCTTCAGGGACACTTCGACGATCTGTTCGAGAATGGGCGAGAGATTGCTCTGCAGGTGCGGGTATGGGATACTTCCATGATCGACTTGGAGCAGGAGTTTAACTACCGAAATCAGCGACTCGAACTGGGTGAGATTATCGAAGATTGGGTCGCCGATAATACCATTAGAGGGCGATTCAATACGGCCAATTATACCGAGAATGTCATCCGTATGGAACAGGTTCGTATTCCCCTTTACGATGAACGCGAACGTGCAATGGATACTCGAAGGTGGGTGCGAGATTTGCGCAGTATGCTGGCTGGCAATCCGTTCAATCAGGATGTGAAAATTTATACGCGGGGTCTCGGAGAGGTCTGGCTCATTTTAGGAGATAATTAGAAATCTGAGATTATGAAGAAGATATTCATTGCATTGTTGTGGCTATTACCCTTTGTGGTTGTGGCTCAAAACGAATTGGGAAGGGCAGACGATCTCGATCGGCTGGCGCTCGATGTTGTGGTGCCCGATCAGGTTGCCGATATTCCTGAGCATGCACGCAGTTTGCTTGAAAGTAAACTGATACAGGTGGTTACCGACCATGGTATGGGCGGTGGTGGTGTAAGTCCCCGCTTTCTGGTAACAGCCAAGATGGAGATTCTTACCCAGGATATTACGCCTACGGTGCCTCCCATGCAAGCCTATACGTTTCAGGTTTACCTGTACCTTGTTGATTTTGTCGATCAAAATATCTTGAGCACCGTGTCGTTTCAAACCAAGGGGGCAGGTACCAACGCTAACCGGGCTTATACCAATGCCCTTCGATCGGTAAATCTTAACAATTCGAACGTTAAGCGTTTTCTCGACGAGGGCAAACGGAAAGTAATTGAGTACTATAACACGCGATGCGACTTTGTAATTAAACGGGCTCAAACACTGGCCGATATGAAACAGTACCCTCAGGCACTTGCTACCCTCACCGGAATTCCAGAGGTTTCGCAGGAGTGTTATATGCGGGCATTGAGCATTGTGGGTCCTATTTTTCAAGAGTACATCGATCACAACTGTCAGATAATGATTACCGTAGCATCCTCTATTTGGGCTTCCAATCCCAATTCCAACGGTGCCTTACAGGCAGGTGCAGTTTTAAGTCAAATCGATCCCCACTCTCAGTGTTATGGTCAGGCACAGGCTCAGATTAGTCAAATGGCGGCCAAGGTACAACGCGATGAACAGCGCGACTGGGATTTTATGGTAAAGGTTTTCGAAAACAGCGTTAGCCTGGAGGCCTTGCGCATACGGGCGTTCAGGGATGTTGGTGTGGCCTGGGGCGAAAATCAGCAGCCTACCTACAATCAGGTAATGTGGGTATTCCGGTGATGTTAGAATTATACAATATGTAATCAGTAACCGGTTGACTGCTTTCAACCAAGTAGTCAACCGGTTTTCTGAAATTTAATTTTGATACATGTTAACATTCCCCTTATGAAAAACAGCAACGAATTTATATTGCATGTAGTGGCTGCGCTGCTTGTTTGGGGCGTGTCGATGGGCACAGATGTCCATGCCCAAAAAGTGCTGAGTGGCGTTGAAACCGGTTATGTACAGCAGGCACAATCCGAATTAAACCGAGCTCTGAGCGATCCTGTCATGAAACAACCGGAGCGCATTGCCATAGTGGAACGGAGTGCCAAAACTATCAAAGAGTATGGACAGGAGCCTGCTTTTCCCATTGGAGACATTCCCCTTAAGGGCTTAATGGAGAGCAATTATAAACAGGCCCGAAAACAGTTCGATGATGCCAATGCCCTTAAAATGTACCTTAACAATAAGTTGCTCGACCAACAGCTTAGAATCATCAACACCATGCAGATTGAGGTACTCGAGGATCAGATCAAAATTATGATTCCCGGGCTTCCGGCGCCTTACGAGCTATCGCTGGAGCTTGCTTCGATATTCTTTAAATCCGATTTGGCAGAGGGGGTAACTGCAGGAAGGTATAGCGATGCTACCAGCTTGGTAGCCAGCTTTAAAAGGTTGGCTGAAACCAAACGGCTCATTGCGGAGCTGGATAATCTTTACGGGGCACAACTCATGTCTATGCAAAACCTGCACCGCGATCTCAATATTATCAATGCCGATCAGGAGGTGCTACGCCGCAGATACAAGAATGCCGAAATGGGGACGTTTACCATCAAGGGTTACGAAGGTGCACTTCTGAACTACGGAATGACCCCAATAGCGGGAACCACTCCCGAAACGAAAAAGCTGGAGTCGACCATTCAATCGATCAATATTATAGATTTGGAGCTCTATGGGCTGGAGCTTTTTACCCGATCTGCCCAGGAGCTCTACGATGGTGATAAGAATCGATTGTCGAGTGGGGGATTGATGTTCGGCCTTATACTGCAGGGCCCCAACTCCTTTAATGGGCATTATGCCCGTTTCAGCAGCTTCGCCAACAGTGGATCGGCATCAATAGGAGGACAGGTTAACATCCGAAATACATGGAATGCCAAAGAAGTTATGCCTCAAGAACAGCATCATTTCGATTTTGTTGGCACCCTTACTGCCGACGGTGCCCTTGATCAAGGGGTGCTTCTCAGACTTACCATAAAGGAGACAGCCAGCAGGGTTGAATATACGACCGATTTCGAAGAGAAGGTTGCCTTGAGGGCCAAAAAGGAGCGGCAAATTGAACTTCTGAATGTTCCGTTGTTGAACTATCCGGATGAACTGAATAAAAAGAATGGGACCAATTATGTCTATTATGCTGAAATAGAGGGTCCTCGGGTCAAAGACATGGTTAAGCTTGTAAAAGACAGCGAAACCATAGAATACAGCGATGGCAAAAAACATGATAGTCAGCTACTATCCCTCCACTGGGATAATAGGCCCAGCACTCTTAAACTGAAGATTTACTTCGGTACCTACAAGCCATTTGTACGCGATTGGTAGGGTAGCCATTAAAGCGTGTTGGGGCTCCTGCTCCAACCAATTTCAGAAATTGGCATAAATGGCTGATGGGTTGCTGGTTGTATTTCTTGGCTGTGGCTATTCTACGCCAAACACATAAATACAAACCGAATAATACTCCCTGCCGGGATAGAGCAGCGTAGATGGAAAGGCTGGCTGGTTGGGCGAATCGGGGTAGTGTTGGGTTTCGAGACAAAATGCGCCCCTGAATGGATGACTTTTGCCATATTTGCCCACATCGCTGTTGTCGAGGAAATTTCCACCATAAAACTGAAGTGCTGGTTCGTTGGTAAATACCTCGAGCGTTCGTCCGGTTTCGGGTTCTACCACCCGGGCAGCTTTCGTTAAGCCTTCGACGGCTGTCACCAAAACCCAGTTGTGGTCGTAACCATTTCCATAGATAAGCTGCATGTTGTCTTCGTGGAGACGCTCTCCAATGGGAGTAGGCGTCCGAAAGTCGAAGGGGCTGCCTTCTACCAATACAATTGAACCGGCAGGAATTAGTTCACTGTTTACCGGTGTGTAGTAGTCGGCATTGATTTCCAGAATATGATTGTTCACATCGCCGTTTCCTGCACCTTTCAGATTGAAAAATGAGTGGTGGGTTAGGTTTATCGGGGTAAGTTTATCGGTAGTTGCCCGGTAGGTAACCATCAGTTCGTTGCTATCGGTAAGCTCGTAGGTTACATTCACCGTCAGATTGCCCGGATAGCCCTCTTCACCGTCGGGCGAGAGATAACTGAGCAGCAGTTTTTGGTCGCTCTCCTTTACAGCGTCCCAAACCACATTGTTAAAACCTTTGATTCCGCCATGCAGATGGTTGCTCCCATTGTTGCGTGCCAAATGATAGGTCGAGTCTGTGAGGCTGAAGGTTCCATTGGCAATCCGGTTGCCATACCTGCCAATAAGGCTGCCGTAATAGATTTCGTTTGAGGATAGATATCCGTCGAGCGTTGGATATCCCAAAACAATGTCGTCCATATTGCCATTGCGGTCGGGCACAAAAAGTGATACAACACGGCCTCCGTAGTTGGTAATTTGCACAACAACACCCGCTGGATTCGATAAGGTAAACAGCTCTGTGGTGCGGCCATCTATAATAGAAACAAAATCTGCCGGATTGGCCAGGGGCAACCTTTCGTTCGTATTTTGGCTGCAGGAAGCACTTAACATGACGATAATGAGCAAGAGTTGAAGACGGCTTTTCATGGCACTTGATTTTAAACAAAGGTAGCGATAAACCCGGGCACGTTGCAATTTGGGCTGCGATTTTTACGGATGGAATGCCGGTGGGTAGTTTGGATTTGGACAAAGGTTTTGCGAAACTGTTGTATATTGGCGAAAAAATAAGTGTTATGAAGAGATTTTTACAAATGGCAGGATTGGCCGCAATGGTCACTCTGTTGGCTTGCGGTTCACCCCGTCAAACCGAAACAGTATTGGATGCCCCTTCCTCTCCTGAGCGAGATTCCACCCAACTCGTGTTTTGGCAGGAGTTGCAGAAACTCTGCGGAAATGCCTACAGTGGTGAAATTGTTGCTGGGGGTGAGAACGACACCGTATTTGGCAACAAAGATTTAATTATGCATGTTCGTGCTTGCAGCGAGCAGCGCATTCGGATACCCTTCTTTGTGGGGGCCGATAGTTCGCGGACTTGGGTGCTAACCCTTGGAGAAAGTGGATTGCTGCTGAAGCACGACCACAGGCATGCCGATGGTTCGCCCGATGAGGTGACAATGTACGGGGGGATGACCTCCAATTTCGGTGCTTCGTACCGGCAATATTTTCCGGCCGATCAGGAAACCGCCAATATGTTGCCAGCTGCTATTGGCAACATCTGGTGGATAGACGTGGTGCCCGGCGAATATTTTTCGTACAACCTGCGCAGGGTAAATACACCCAGACTCTTTTCGGTGCGCTTCGATCTTACCAAACCCATTGCGGTGCCTGGAGCACCCTGGGGATGGGAAGACTAATTACAGGGTTTGTGGAAAAAAGGAAAAGCAACACTGCGCATGCAATGTTGCTTTTTTTATGCTGTATTTTAAATACAATCAGATTCGGTTGTTGGAACCAAGAACATTAATGATTTTATGCATGTAAAGCTCTTTGAGCGACGCACGGGCAGGCCCTAAGTATTTGCGTGGGTCGAATTCCTCTGGATGGTCTATGAACACTTTTCTAACCGCGGCAGTCATAGCAAGACGCCCATCGGAGTCGATGTTGATTTTGCATACCGATGAGGCTGCAGCGCGGCGCAGTTGCTCTTCGGGAATACCTACCGCATCTTTGAGTGCGCCACCATTTTCGTTGATTAATTTAACGAGTTCGGGGGGAACTGATGAAGCTCCATGCAGAACGATAGGAAATCCGGGCAACCGGCGTTGGATCTCTTCGAGAATGTCGAATCGAAGTGGCGGAGGAACCAGAACACCATCGGCATTGCGGGTACACTGAGCTGGCGTAAATTTATTGGCGCCATGCGAAGTTCCGATGGAAATGGCCAGTGAGTCGACGCCGGTTTTTTGGGTAAAGTCGATAACATCTTCAGGGTCGGTATAGACCGATTTGGCAGCAACCACATCGTCCTCAATACCTGCCAGAACACCTAGTTCACCTTCAACGGTTACACCATGTTTGTGCGCATACTCCACAACCTGACGGGTAACTTCGATGTTTTTTTCGTAGGGATGGTGCGATCCGTCGATCATAACCGACGAGAAGCCCATATCGATACAATCTTTGGCGGTTTCGAAAGTGTCGCCATGGTCAAGGTGCAATGCGATGGGAATACCTGCACCCTTGCTGAGTTCCTTGGCATACTCTACGGCTCCTTGGGCAAGGTAGCGAAGTAGGGTTTGGTTGGCATACTGGCGGGCACCCTTCGATACCTGCAGAATAACCGGAGATTTTGTTTCAACGCAAGCGCTGATAATGGCCTGAAGCTGCTCCAGGTTGTTAAAGTTATAGGCGGGAATGGCATAGCCACCGGCAACAGCCTTGGCAAACAGTTCTTTGCTGTTAACCAGGCCCAGCTCTTTGTAATTTACAGCCATTTTTTTGGAAAAAGCACAGTAAAAGCGAGGAACAGCAGGTGGTGCACCCGCAAGACGGGAAGTTGGAAGCCTTTTTGCGGCCATTGACAAAGAAGCGCTTTTGGGGGTATAACTATGAAGACCCCAGCATATTTCCGTTTGAAGAAATGGAAATTTTGGCCAAAGAGCCGTTCACCGTCGAGGCGGATGGCAAAAAATCCAAGGAAGTAAAAGTAAAAATCAAACT
>CAYGIQ010000146.1:0-6479 GCA_964349885.1 uncultured Prolixibacteraceae bacterium
AGTATCGTGCCAATCATCGACATTTCCGGTTTGATGCCAAGTGAAAAAGAGGCTCGAGGAAATCATAAAATATTCAATTTCTTGATGGGTTTAATAGATGCCGTGTGCGCTAACGGAAATGCCAAAATAGGACTCAGCAGCTGCCGGAAACCATTAATGAAGCAGGCAACTTGATAAAAAGACTCCCTCCATCAAAGTATGACAGTTCCTTAATTCTCGTCCCGATTCAATGGCTTGCCAACACAAATGGACTTGCCGTTTCTTAACAACCAATGTATTGCTAAACAACAACCTACTAAAATAGAACGAAATGGAAACAAACAGAAGATCATTTTTGAAAAAGGTTTCAGCGGGTACCGCTGGTATACTGGCAACGGGTGCCACTTCGGGGATGACTGCCAAAAGTTATGGACGCATTGTTGGAGCCAACGACCGCATGGGCGTGGCGATTATTGGATTGGGCAGAAGACTCGGTGCATTTGTGGAGCCCATTGCAATTAAGGAGAACAACGTTGAACTCATCTACCTGTGCGATGTCATGAAAAGTCAGCGAGATAAAGCCAGCGAGCGTTTTGCCCGCGTTCTCGACTATAGCCCCAAACTGGAAAACGATCTTAAGGTCGTGCTTCAGGACGCAAAGGTAGATGCTATTTTTAATGCAACGCCCGATCATTGGCATGCACCCGGTGCGGTGATGGCCATGAAGAGCGGAAAACATGTATACGTTGAGAAACCCTGTAGCCATAATCTGGCCGAAGACGAAATGTTGGTAGCCGCCCAAAAGAAATACAGTAAGGTTGTTCAAAATGGCACCCAGCAACGTTCGTCGGGTCATACCATCGAAGCTATCAACGAAATTCGCAACGGTGCCATTGGAACGCCCTACAAAGCTTTGGCCTTTTATACCAGTGGAAGAGGTGAAGTACCGCATCAGAAGAAGGTTCCTGTGCCCGATGGGCTCGACTGGAACTTGTTTCAGGGTCCGGCACCACGCAGGGAGTATACCTCAGAAACCTGGGATTACAACTGGCATTGGTACGATTGGGACTATGGTACTGCAGAAGCAGGCAACAACGGAACCCATGAATTAGATGTCGCACGATGGGCATTGGGAGTTGATCTTCCAATCCATGTTGATGTGCAGGCAGAGAAGAGTCATTTTGTTAACGATGGTTGGACAATGTACGACAATATGCTGGCCACCCTTCGATACAAAGACGACAAAGTCATCTATTGGGATGGCAACAGCCGTAACGGATTCCAAACCTATGGTTATGACCGTGGCACCATCATCTACGGTAGTGAGGGTAGTGTATTTGTGAATAGGAGCATCTACATCCTCTACAGCCGCAATGGACAGGTAGTTAAAAGAGGCGGTGGACGTGGTACAGAAGCAGGGAACACCCTGGGTGGAGGTGGCGATATGACCACTGCACATGTCGTTAATTTCTTCGACGCCATTAGAGGTAAGGCAAAATTAACTGCGCCCATCAACGAGGGTGTTATATCGCAAGCCTTGGTGCATTATTCCAATATAGCCTATCGAATTGGGCAGGGCTTCGACATAGACGACAAAACCGGTAAAATTTTCAACCGCGAAGCAATGAAACTTTGGGGTAGAACCTACGAACCGGGTTGGGAACCTACAGTATAGGGGAAAACATAAAAGACCCCGATGTTTCTGTTTAGAAAACAGCGGGCGACATCCATACAACTGATAGTGCCGGAATAAAATTCTCTTTTTTATTTGTACCTGAGAGAAACCCGGTATTTGTTGCACGATTTGATTTGACTTAACTTACTAACTAACTAAATTAAAACTTATGCAAAAAGTGATTGTACTTTGCTTGTTATTTCTCGTAATAACAACGGGAGCATGGGCACAAAGGATCGTTACAGGGAATGTGACCGACGAGGGCAATTATCCCATTCCAGGGGTATCGATCGTAGTCAAAGGAACTACCATCGGAACCATATCCGATATGGATGGGAAATTCTCGTTTGAGGTTCCTGCAAGTGGAAATCTGCTGGTATTCTCATTCATTGGAATGAAATCTCAGGAGTTGGCCATTACAGGAGCCGCTATGAATGTAAGAATGACCTCTGATGTAATTGGGCTGGAAGAAGTAATTGCTATTGGTTATGGAACCATGCGCAAAAGCGACCTAACAGGCTCTGTTACAAGAGTATCAATGGACGACAGAGCCCCCCAAGCAAACATGAATGTGCTACAGGCACTTCAAGGGGCAGCAGCGGGCGTTAACGTTCAGGCCTCTGGCTTGGCGGGTAGCGAACCCGAGTTATCGATAAGGGGGCAAACATCTCTCTCTGCAAGTGGCCGACCGCTGATTGTTCTCGATGGCATCATTTTTAACGGATCGATTAACGATATCAACATCAACGATGTTGAATCGATCGACATCTTAAAGGACGCCAGTGCTGCAGCTGTTTTCGGCTCGCGCTCGGCAAATGGAGTAATGCTGATTACCACAAAAAAAGGAAAATCAGAGCGACCAACCATCTCGTTTAATGCCTATTATGGTTTTCAGGACATGACCAATAACCCCATGAAGGTAATGGATGCCGAACAGTATGCTATCAGGTTGGTAGACTATTTCTACCAACAATCGCTTTACCAATGGTACCGCACCAAACCTACCAGCAGTGCAGGCAAGCCTGTTCGCCCTAATGTAGCCGACCGAAATGTGGTTGCTGCCCGCTTGCGCACACAGGAAGAGCGGGATAATTATCTGGCCGGCAACTCCATCGATTGGGTCGACGAAGTGCTTAGAATATCCCCCATTCAGAACTACAACATTAGCTATTCAGGAAAAAGCAATACCTCAAGTTATTTTGTCTCCGGCTCTTATTCCAAAGACGAGGGTATTTTGCTGAACGACGATTTTACGAGATTGACCCTGCATGCCAATGTTGAAAGCGAATTAACCAACTGGCTTACAGTAGGGGTTATCAGTTCTTATTCGTACCGCGACTACTCGGGAATTAATGCCAGCCTCGCAAATGCCCGTGTGGCCAGTCCGTTGGCAAACAACAAAATTGGCCAGCCCGACTACAACGTATTCCTTACTGGCGAGGTCTATATGCCCTATCCATTGGTTGGATTGTACATCGACAACTCTGATATCCGAAATAGCCTATTTATGGTTGGGAATGCCAAAATAACCATTCCCTGGATTAAGGGTCTCACCTACAACATCGACTATTCCAACACCTATTCCAACCGCAACAACTTTACGTTCCACCCAGTTGATTCGCCCGATGGTAGGGGGAACAAGGGCAGAGCCATCAAAGAACCTTCAGACGAAAGGAACTGGCTCTTCAACAACATTCTTGCGTATACCAATAATTTTGGAGACCATTCGGTGAACTCAACTTTACTGTATAGCCGGGAGAAACGTTATGCACAAAGCTCCTATTTATTTGCCGAAGGATTCGATAATCCGGTTCTGGGCTACAACAATATGTCACTAGGAACCGTAGCCCAGGTTAACTCAAACGCATGGGAAGAAAACAGTATATCCTATATGGCCCGTGTTAACTACACCTACAAAAACCGATACCTTTTCACCGGGACAGTCCGGCAGGATGGATTCTCGGGATTTGGTGCCAACAACAAATATGCTGTTTTTCCCTCCGTTTCACTCGGATGGGTGGTCACCGACGAAAACTTTATGGACAATACTGGGTCACTCTACCTGAAAATGAGAACCAGTTACGGAAAAAATGGGAACCAGGGAATTGGACGCTACTCCAGTTTTTCGAGAATGGCAGGCGATGCCTATGTCTTTGGAGCTTCAACGGCCATCGGGGTATTTCCCAACACGCTGGGCAACGCCGATTTGGGATGGGAAACCACCACATCACTCAACCTCGGATTTGACTATGGAATTCTGAACCAGCGCATTTCCGGTTCACTGGATGTTTACAACGCAGTTACTACAGATGTACTGGTGCAGAGGGCCTTGCCTTCGGCAACAGGCTACGCCAATGTATGGACCAATATTGGGGGCATCGATAATAAGGGGATTGAACTGGAGATCAACACCATAAACGTAAACACCCAGGCCTTAAAATGGAACACCAACTTCACTTTCTCACTCAACCGCGATAAGATTACTAAATTGTATGGCGATGAGAACGATGCCGATATAGGCAACTCCTGGTTCGTAGGTGAACCCATAAGTGCAATCTACGATTACCGCATGGCCGGTGGATTGTGGACCGAAGAAGAGTTATACTCCGGAAACATACTCAACAACTGGTTTCCAGGGCAGTATAAATATGTCGATTTAAATGGCGACGGAGTAATTGATCCCACCAACGACCGTGAAGTTATCGGTTACAGAACACCAAGCCATCGCTTTGGTATCAACAATTCGGCATCTTACAAAAATTTAACCCTTTCATTTTTCATCAATTCCGTACAGGGGGGCAAAAACTACTATCTTCTGAACAACGCAGAAGTGGTGAATGTAAGGTTCAATGCTGACGACGTATACCGAGTTAACGCATCGGCAGTGCGCCCATACTGGACTCCCGACAATGGTGTAAACAACTCAACCGGAGTTTTCAATACGCCTGTTCGCAGCAGCGGAATTTATGAGAGTCGAAGTTTTGTGAGACTTCAGGATGTTTCTTTGACCTATCGTTTCAGCAGTAAAGTACTCAACCAGTATAACCTGTCAGATTTAAGAATTTATTTGGCCAGCAAAAATCCTTACACCTGGACCAAATGGTCGGGATGGGATCCTGAATCGGTCACTTCCACGACCAGCAGCAACAACCCCATCATGCGCAATGTAACCTTGGGGATTAGGCTGTCGCTGTAATGCAGTCAAGGAATTAATGTGTTGAATTTAAAATTTAAAATCATGAAAAAATATAGAAATCTGTTTTTCACAAAAGTCCTGCTGATTGCCATGATACCAATGTTGATGGTTTCGTCTTGCAATGAGGACGTTCTAACTGAAACACCCTTAGATTTCCTAGCACCGGGGAATGCTTACAACAGCATCCCCGGAATTCAGCAGGGAATTGCCGGACTCCATTTTCTGGTACGATGGGCATTTTATACCGACACCGGCAACCAGGACTTTTTCGCCATCTGGACAGCCGGGGTAGGCTCCGACATATCCTTTCATGGGGAGAACCCAGGAGGAAACCGAAAACTGGTGAACTATGATTCGGAAATGACTTCAGAGAATGTACAGTTCAGGTTTCTCTGGGAAACCAGCTACCGACTCATTCAAAGAGCCAACACACTCATTGGGGGAATCGAAAATGCAAACAACGACATCTGGGCTGCCAATCCGGCCAAAAAGAATCAGTACTTGGCAGAAGCCCGGTTTTTCAGAGCTTGGGCCTATTACAATCTTGTATCGGTGTATGGCCCAGTACCATTGGTCCTTGAAGTAATTAGCTCAGCCAAAGTTGATTTCACCAGAGCCCCGGTTCCGGTTGTACATCAGGCAATGGTCGATGATTTAACCTTTGCCGCAGCCAATCTGCCCTTGCCCAATGGGGTAGAGGCGCCCGGACGTGTAAACCAAAAAGCCGCCTGGCATAAGCTATCGGAAGTATATTTGAGCATGGGTCGCTACCAGGATGCGGTAAATGCAGCATCACAGGTTATTAACAACTATGGTTCGGCGCTTATGACCCGCAGGTTTGGCTCCACCATTGAAGCATTCGGATCGGGCGACCCAATTCTCGATCTCTTTAGCTATGGCAACCAAAACCTCGCTGAAAACACCGAAGCGATTTGGGTAATTCAGTTCGAACCCCTCATTACAGGAGGTGCGCAATTCTCAGGAGAAAGAGGTTGGGGACCAGCCTACTTTAGGATGGGAAATACCCCCGACGGATTTCCCGCCTTCAGAGGAGAATTGGTGAATGGAGTTTATACTGGTTTATCCGACACACTCGGACGACCGGTTGCCTGGACCAAACCCACCAACTTAACTGCCTATTTTATCTGGCAAAGCGATTGGAACAACGACTTTAGAAACGCTAAACACCACATCAAGCGCGATTTCTTCTTCGACAATCCCAATTCGGCCTTCCATGGAAAAAAGATTGATTTCAAGCTTTATCCTCCCGGTTCGCGAAATTCATTGAACGATACCTGTCAGTACATTTTCCCCTACTATTTGAAGCATACCACCATGACCCGGTTTACGAACCCGGCGACCTCAGGCCAGGGATACAACCATAAGGATTTTTATGCGATCCGTTTGGCGGAAACCTACCTTTTGAGGGCTGAGGGCTATCTTGGATTGAACAACAAAACTGCTGCCGCTGCCGACATCAATGTGGTGCGATCGCGCGCAAATGCAAATCCGGTGAGTGCAGCCAATGTGGATATAGATTATCTGCTCGACGAAAGGGCAAGAGAACTGTATGGTGAAGAGTTCCGACACATTACCCTACGCAGAACAGGTAAGTTCCTGGAACGGGTG
>CAYGIQ010000147.1:0-6428 GCA_964349885.1 uncultured Prolixibacteraceae bacterium
CTTCTATAGGCGCTTCAGCTGTAGTTGAACCCAGCAGTGATTCAAATATTGAAATCTCAGAGGCCAAAACGGCCGCTGCTCCTGTTTCAGCCGGGGCAGTCAAGTCGCTGTCCAACCGCTTTTATTCGCCTCTCGTGCGTAAGATTGCGCAGGAGGAAGGGGTAACGGTCGATGAGCTTGAATCTATTACCGGTTCAGGATCCAACGGAAGGGTGCAAAAGTCGGATATCATGAACTATCTGAAAAATCGGAACACCTCTGGATCCTCGAACTCGACGCCAACTTCTGGTAAGATTCCTCCGGTTCCCGCAGCCGCTGCACCCAAAGTTTCGGTATCGATTGGTGCCGAAGACCAAATTGTTGAAATGGGGCGGGTGCGCAAACTTATTGCCGACCATATGGTAATGAGCAAACAGGTATCGCCACACGTGACTTCCGTGGTGGAAGCCGACGTTACCAACCTAGTTCTCTGGCGTACCAGAGTTAAAGACGAATTTGAGGCCCGTTATGGAGAAAAACTTACCTACATGCCGGTCTTTATTGAAGCTGTAGCCCTCGCATTGGCCGAATTTCCGGGTGTTAATGCCTCGGTCGACGGCGACAAAATCATACTTAGGCGCAACATCAACATTGGGATTGCCGTAGCCAAACCCGATGGAAATTTGATTGTACCTGTTATCAAACAGGCCGTGGAGAAAAATCTGGTGGGCTTAACCAAAAGCCTTAATCATCTGGCCGATGCTGCCCGAAAAAATAAGCTCGCACCCGAGGATGTTCAGGATGGAACCTTTACCATTACCAATTTCGGGTCGTTCAGAAACATCATTGGAACGCCTATTATTAACCAACCTCAGGTTGCAATCCTCGCGACTGGCAGCATCGAGAAAAAACCTGCAGTCCTTGAGTTGCCCTCTGGTGATGTAATTGCCATCCGCCACAAAATGTTTTTATCACTTTCATACGACCACCGGGTTGTGGATGGTGCGCTTGGAGGTGCCTTCCTTCGTCGCATCGCCGATCACCTGGAAGCGTTCGACTTGAAACGGTCTGTTTAGCACATCCCATTTTGTTGTATTTAAAGCGTCAAATCGTATATATTTTTAAAGATGAAGAATACAGAAATTCCTGAAATCTATTCCATTAAAAAGACACCCAAAGAGTCCCTCGCCAATTGGTACCGACTTATGACCATAGGCAGGAGCATCGACGACCGGGCTCCCAACTACCTTAAGCAGGCCATTGGCTGGTCGTACCACGCTCCCTATGCAGGGCACGATGGCATACAGCTTGCTATTGGACAGCATTTTACGCGCGAAAAAGACCATATATTTCTTTACTACCGCGATATGCTAAGTGCCTTGTCGGCCGGAATGACCACAGAAGAACTTATCCTGAATGGTATTTCAAAGGCGACCGACCCAGGAACCGGCGGCAGACATATGTCGAACCATTTTGCCAAACCTGAATGGAACATCCACAGCGTATCGTCGCTTACCGGAAACCACACCCTACATGCCGTAGGTGCAGCCCGCGCCATCAAATATTATGGCGACGATTCCATTGCCATAAGCAGTCAGGGTGAATCGTCGGTTAGCGAGGGTTTTGTCTATGAGGCCATTACCGGAGCCGATCGTGAGAAATTGCCGGTTATATTTGTTTTTCAGGACAATGGCTATGGCATTTCGGTTCCCAAAAAGGACCAGACGGCCAACCGAAAAGTTGCCAACAACTTCATCGGATTTAAAAACATACGAATTATCCACTGCAACGGAAAAGATGTATTCGATTCTATGAATGCCATGACCGAGGCACGCAGGATTATTTCAGAAGAGGGCGTACCGGTTATTGTTCAGGCCAACTGTGTAAGGCTTCATTCTCACTCCAACTCCGATCGACACGACCTCTACCGCAGCGAAGCCGAGAGAACCTATGTGCAGGAGTATGATCCCCTGTCGAAATACCGCCGTCTTTTGGTGCGCTATGGCAGATTTACCGAGGCCGAGCTCGATGCTATGGACGATGCTGCAACACTGGAAGTAAAAGCAGCCCACAAAGCGGCCTTGAAAGCACCGGATCCTTCGCCCGACAGTATTTTCGACTTTGTACTGCCCGAGCCCTATCCCGCCGATAAATATCCTGACGGAACCCATAATCAGGAGGGTGAGAAGAAGAAATTCATTACTGCCCTGAATGAGACCCTCAAGGCTGAATTCCAGCGCAACCCCGATACCTTTCTATGGGGGCAGGACGTAGCCAACAAGGACAAAGGGGGCATCTTTAACGTTACCAAAGGGTTACAGCAGGAATTTGGTAAAAAGCGTATTTTTAATGCGCCCATCGCCGAAGACTTTATTGTTGGAACCGCCAACGGAATGTCGCGTTACGATGATAAAATTCGAATTGTTATCGAAGGCGCTGAGTTTGCCGACTACTTCTGGCCGGCAATGGAGCAATACGTAGAGTGCAGTCACGATTACTGGCGGTCAAATGGTAAATTTTCACCCAATGTTACCATAAGACTTGCCTCTGGTGGTTACATCGGAGGTGGACTCTACCACTCACAAACCATCGAAGGCTCGCTTGCAGCCATCCCGGGTGTTCGAATTGTTTATCCTTCATTTGCCGACGATGCTGCCGGTTTGTTGCGTACCTCCATCCGTTCGAGGGGTGTAACCATCTTCATGGAGCCCAAAGCGCTCTATCAGGACCCAAAGGCGGCAACTGTTATACCCGACGATTTTGAAGTACCATTCGGCAAGGCACGCATTCGGCGCGAGGGTACCGATCTCACCATCATCACCTACGGAAATACCACTCATCACTGTCTAGAGGCTGCCGAATTGCTAGCCCGCGATGGCTATAGTGTTGAGGTAGTGGATTTGCGTTCGCTTGTGCCACTCGATAAAACCATGGTACTCGAATCGGTAAAGAAAACCAACAGAGCACTGGTCGTGCACGAAGATAAAGTACACGGAGGTTTTGGAGGTGAAATTGCATCCATCATTATGGAAGAGGCATTTGAATTTCTCGACTGTCCGGTGCAACGCGTTGGGTCTCCTTTTACCCCTGTTGGATTTCACCGAATTCTTGAGCAAGCCATACTTCCCAATACCACAAGGGTATACGAGGGAGCTTTAAAAGTTTTACAATACTAAATTGGTTGTGTTATGACAAAAAAGACAGGTTTATTCTACAGCTATAATTCGCATAAAACCAAACACGTAGCCGAAAAAATTACAGAAGACTTCGGGGCTTCAATCGAATCGGTTAATGCCGAAACCATTACAGAAGAGGAGTTTCTGAAATACGATACGGTTATTATGGGGGTTCCCACCTGGTTCGACGGCGAACTGCCCAACTATTGGGATGAGTTTGTTCCTGCCATCGAGGATATGGATTTAAAGGGTAAAAAGTTTGCCATATTTGGTCTTGGCGACCAAAAAGGGTACCCCGAAAACTTTGGCGATGCAGTAGGTCTGATGGCCAACCTGTTGATACAGCGAGGTGCAGAAGTGGTGGGGGAGACCTCCACAGAGGGATACGCCTATGAGTCGTCGAAGGCACTCCGCAACGACAAGTTTATTGGGCTTATCCTCGATCAGGAAAACCAGCCCAGATTAACCCAAGATCGCGTAAAGAGCTGGATTAAAGAGGTTAAGAAGCAGTTTAAATAGACCCATAAGATTAAGTTATTATTGAATCTGGCAGATGGTAAGAAAATTACCATCTGCCTTTTTTATTTAAGGCTATCTTTGTTGGAACGATGTACCATTAATCGCTGTATATCAATGGATAAACAAAATGATGTTACCTTGGAGCAAATCGGCTTGAAATCTAAAGCAACCCTTGTCTATCATAATGTTTAACATTAAGTATATCAATTAATTGTGTTATTATGAAACAGAAAAAAAACATAGGGATTGTTGCACACGACAACCGTAAGAAAGATATAATGGAATGGATAGCATTCAACTGGCAGCAATTTACTCCACACCGTCTGATTTGTACCGGCACTACTGGGAAGGTTGTAGAAGATACCCTTTTATCGAAATGTTCCGAGAATGAAGTGGTACCGCCCGATATTGTGAGGTTAAAATCGGGTCCCCTGGGTGGCGACCAGCAGCTGGGAGCAATGATCACAGAGGGAGGCATTGATATGCTGATCTTTTTCTGGGATCCAATGCAACCACAGCCGCACGATGTTGATGTGAAAGCTTTGTTAAGGATAGCGGTGCTGTACAACATACCAACTGCTTCGAACCGGTCGACAGCCGATTTTATGATCTCGTCGTCGCTATTTCACGAGCAATATGTGCCCATTATAAAAGATTATACCGCTTATATCAGGCGGGATATCGATATTTGATGAATTCCTATAGTGTATGAAAAAGCGTCAATTTCTGAAATTGCCTGAGTTTCCTGGTGGCAAGACAGAGTTTCAGCAATACGTTGCCGAGCATCTGAAGTATCCTAAGGAAGCCCTGCAACACCAAATTGAAGGGATTGTACATCTTGAGGCCGTTGTCGACGACAATGGCAGGGTTTCGGGCGCTCAGGTAATTAAGGGCATTGGTTATGGTTGCGACGAGGAAGCCGTGCGGTTGATAAATGAAGCCCGCTTTGGCAGTGTCAACAACAAAGGCTTGCGGGTAAAGTCAACACAAAAATTTAAAGTTGAATTTTCATTGCGTAATGTTCCGTTACCTGCTCAGACGGGAATGCAAATACCTGACTTTGGAAATGTCGATACACAGGTTGTATATACTGTGGTTCCTTCAAAAAAGGATGATCGTCGCAGCAGCGGAACTACTATTGGGTACACGATTGATTTATAGGCCTCTTAATGGCTGATATCTTGCGGAACATACAATCATTGTTGTCTTATAATTTATATTATGTTATTTTTATACATGCAAATATAGGGGAATGATTTTCCCCTATATCTCTTATCTCTTAGAACCTACTCTACGATAACCTTTTTCATGATTGCTTCATATTTTTCCATCATCTGCAAACGATAGTATAAATTGCGCAAAGATTCAATGGCGTAGTTATCATCGGGTTCCAGTTCGTAACACTTTTCCATCAACGGCAACGATCTGGTAAACCAAACATCTGCCTTCGCAACTTCAGCCTCATAACGGGCGTTGTCGCTGGGCGGAACTGCATTGGCTACTTCTACTTGCTTTACCCCATTGTTGTAAAAGAGTGCCCCAAGGTTGTAATATGCGTTAAAATAGCCAGGATTGAGTTCGATGGCTTTCTCGTAGCTCTCGATGGCTGCCTCTTGCTGTCCGAAACCATCTAGAAGTGAGCCTTTTACGAAATAAAATGACTCATTGCTTGGATCCTGCTCAATGGCCAAATCGAGGTACCGCATAGCATCGTCGGTTTTTCCAGTAGTGATGTAGATATTGGTCATCTCTACCAAAATACCATTGTCTTCGGGAAACTTGGTCAGTCCTTCCTGAAGGGCCGTAAGTGCCCTGGTAGTATCGGATTTCTCAAGATAGGCTTTCGACAAAAGCTGGTAGGTGCGCCCTTCATTGTAATTGTATTTTGCAGCCTCCGTGTAGTACTGTACCGCCTTATCGTAGTTGCCATCATTAAAGGCTGCCAATCCTGCGTTGAATATAATAATGGTATCCACAGCACCTGGATTATCTTCCTGCATAACCGGTAACGACTGCAAATCGAGTATGCTTTCGAAAGCTTTTAACGATGTTGCATAATCTTCGGTGTTAAAACCCTCGACCGCCAAATTGGTCAGATCGTTGGTAAGCAGTGTAAGTTTGATTTTGATGCTCTTTCCTATACGATTGCTCAGGTCGAGTTCTAACGCTCTTTTGTATGACTTAAGCGCCTCATCGAGCGGATTGCTCACCAATTTCTTGATGTTGGGGTCGTTTGAACCAGCAATTGCCTGCATAATTTCTCCCCTAACTTCCCAACTTCTTGGCCAGTCAACCGATTTGGCACTCTTGGGATTGTTTGGGTCGGTCGCCTCTTCAATGGCTTCAATAGCCTTGTCGAGTTTACCGGTATCTTTAAAATTTAACGCGCTGGTTACTTTTCCCCGCTGGGCAAAAGCGCCAGAGGCCAGCAGAATAAAGGATAGAAGTACGAAAGTTTTTTTCATCTGTATTCAATTAATTTTTATATGCCATTCAAATCTTCACGATCGAAATTTGTTATTTGGGTCTCTATCAACCTAACCGTGACGATTTCTTCTTATATCGGTTTTTACATTTTAAGCTGCCCTGATGGTTGTTTGCTGTCTTCTGCCCATCGCCCGGGAAATACCGTCGAAATCTTCTCGACAGATTTTAGAATTACCTTTGCGGCAAATTTATACCATAATTTAATAATTTCAAATATCGGGCCGAAATCTCAAATCAATCATTTACATGATCTTCACCGGGTCCTAC
>CAYGIQ010000148.1:0-6423 GCA_964349885.1 uncultured Prolixibacteraceae bacterium
CTATAGCCCCATAACCACGTTGTAGAGTTGGTAGAAATAATGTAGGATATAAGTGGAGCCGAAATTGCCACTACAGGCACCCATCGCTCCCTCGTCATTCGTCGGCTAAGCAGTCCAAACAGAAATAAACCAAGGATTGGACCATACGTATAACCAGCCACCTTAAATACTGCAACTACGACGCTTTGATTATTTATAGCTCTGAATATTAAAATTATAGCCATCAACAAAAAGGAAAACAACAAGTGTGATGCCACCCTTATTTTCACTAAACTTGATTCGGAGTATTGTTTCTTCCCCAGAAAATCAACCATCAACGTTGTGGTAAGCGCAGTGAGAGCAGAATCGGCACTTGAGTAGGCCGCAGCACTTACGCCCAGAAGGAATGCAATACCCACCAACAAACCCAGATGGTTGAAGGCAAGTAGGGGATAAATATCGTCGGTGGCAGCCGGAAGGGCAATCTGATGATGCGCTGCATAAATGTAGAGCAATACCCCCAGAGATAGGAAAAGCACTACCGTAACAAGAAAGCCAAAACTGAACAGAACCATATTCTTCTGGGCTTCCCCAATATTCTTGCAGGTCAGATTCTTTTGCATCATATCCTGATCCATGCCTACCATCACAAGGGTAATAAACATACCTGCAAAAAACTGCTTGAAGAAGTTGTTCCCCGACCTCCAGTCCCATGTGAATATTTCCGAGTTTGGATGCGCAGCAATCTGTCGGATCATTTCGCCAAAGTCCCATCCCATCGAACGTGCCACCGATGATATGGTTAGAATTACGGCAGTAACCAAAAAGAGGGTTTGTAAGGTATCGGTCCAGACGATGGTTTTAATACCACCTCTGAAAGTATACACCCAAATCAGTGCTATGCTTACAAATACAGTTACCGTAAAGGAGATTCCGTAGGCGTCGAAAAAAGCAATTTGCAGAACACCAGCAACCAGATAGAGCCTGAATGCAGCTCCAATCAACTTTGAAAGCATAAAAAACAGCGAACCTGTTTTGTGAGAAACAGGACCAAAACGATCCCCCAAAAAAGCATAAATCGAAACCAGCTTCATTCGGTAGTATACAGGAAGGAGTATTCCAGCTACCAACCAGTAGCCCAAAAGATTTCCCATCACAAACTGCAGATAGGAGAAAGCCGAGGTACCCACCTCACCTGGAACCGAAATAAATGTAACCCCTGATAGCGTTGCCCCTACCATTCCAAAAGCTACCAGAACCCAAGGTGAACGGCGGTTGGCAGTGAAGAATGTTTGGGTAGTTGCTCCTCGCGATGTAATCCAAGAAATTGTGAGCAGCAAAGCAAAGTAGCCGCCTAAAATTGTAAGTACCAAAATAGGATTCATACTACTCAAAATCGGGGTACAAAAGATATTTTTTTCGCATAACCTTATAATTGTCAATATCATTCTGCCATAACGCTACCATTTCATTTTCCGTCATACCAGCGCGGATATTTGCGAGCAACCGATCGCTGCCCGACAACAATTGAAGTGTTCGTTCACTCTGAAGAAACTGTTTTTCAGCTGGGTATAGATGGTAAAAATCCAAAAACCATTTTAAAGTAAACATCGGAACCTCATCAAGTTCCCTTAAATCGACCCCAAAACAGGTTTTGTTCATATTGGGGGGATTAACGGCAATTCCGGGAAGATTCACCGGAACAAATTCAAACTTACCCAAATGAGGCAAAGTACCACCGACTACCTGAAACGGGAAGGGAGTACCCCTGCCTATACTCACAGTCGTTGCCTCAAAAAAGCAGAGTGAAGGATAGAGCCTTACAGCAAGGTGGTTGGGTAAATTGGGAGAAGGTGCCACAGGCACCTCATAGAGGGTAGAATGGGTATAGTTTTCAACCGGAATCACGGTAAGGTTGGTTTTGGAAGGTCCCTTGTGCCAGTTTTCACCGTTGATCATCAGCGCCATTTCTCCTAAAGTACATCCATGTACCACCGGGACTGGCACCATACCAACAAACGAGCTGAATTTCGGATCGAGCATTGGCCCTGCAATATAATCGCCGTTGGGATTGGGTCGATCCAGAACTATTAGCGGCAAACCATTTTCGGCGCACGCTTCCATGCAGAGGTAGAGGGTTGATAAATAGGTATAAAACCGACAACCAACATCCTGAATATCAAAAACCAAAACATCGAGTCCTTCAAGTTGCAGTGGTGTAGGCTTTGTAACATTGCCATACAACGAAACAACCTGTATACCAGTCTGTGGGTCAATGCCATCCATTACTTTTTCACCTGCCGACGCATCGACTCTGAACCCGTGTTCGGGTGCAAAAATCCGCTCAACCCCAATACCGTTGCTCACCAAATAGTCGGGCAAAAGCACTTCTCCCACCCGGGCAGTGTGGTTAATTACCAACCCAACCCTTTTGTTGCGCAGTAAGCCAAGATAAACTTCTGGCCTGTCTGCTGCAGGTTTAATAATTACTGGTTCAGTATTGGAAAAAATGGCATCGTTAACCGGGTTGAAAAACCGGGTTGAAGCCAGCAGCGTAAATAGCACAAAACCGATTGTCAGAAATTTCGCAGACATATCACCTGATTTTAAAATGGATTCTACGAATATACCACTCCTCGGTCAATTATCGTACAATAGGGGAACTTCAAATCTTTTTTCAAACTATTTCTCCAACAAAGCACTTTCATTTTCCAACACACTGCCCATATTTGCTTAACACAATTGCACCTAAATTTAACTTTTCGAACAGAGAAGATTGCTGCGGCCCAAAGAGCATAGCTATAATGATATCACCAACTGTGGGATGTGAAGTAAGCAAACAGTAAGCCCTCTGAAAGACCTGAGTGTATGATTATGCGCAAAAAGGGGATCGGAGATAATCTTTTGCCTCTTTCTTATTATTTTAGTGGCGTTCAAAATTGAAACTGTACACCCATGCGCTCACCCTTCAGCGTTTTGCTATTGTTTACCCTCCTATTGATTGGGGGAGAGACCCATGGGCAAAAGCCCGCATTTTTGCAATATTTAAACGATCCATGGGTGGAAGAACAGATTTCGACTATGACACTTCGCGAAAGAATTGGTCAGTTAATAATGGTCGAAGCCTATCCGGAGCAACCGGAACGACACAGGGAAGAGATGCAAAAGCTGATTCAGGAGTGGAAGCCAGGTGGAATATTAATGATGCGCGGCACTCCAAACAAGACTACCCGCTGGATCAGAGCATTTCAGCAGGCCTCCTCCATCCCCTTATTGGTGGCAATGGATGCTGAGAACGGTCCTGCTTTCAGGGTCGACAGTCTGCTTGTTTTTCCCAGTGCTCAGGCCTTAGGAGCTATCCAGAATGATTCGCTCCTCTTGGATATGGGGAAAGCTGTTGGTCGGCAGCTCAGGGCCATGGGGATCCAAATGAATTTTGCGCCGGTAGCCGATGTGAATACCAATCCGGCCAACCCAATCATCAATTTCAGATCGTACGGAGAAAAGAAAGAGTTGGTTGCCGCAAAAGCGCTTGCCTACGCAAGGGGCATGGAAATGGAGGGTGTTGCCGCAGTTGCGAAGCACTTCCCGGGTCATGGCGATACGCAGACCGACTCCCACCTTACCCTTCCGGTAATAAACCACGACAGAAGTAGAATCGACGACATCGAACTATATCCGTTTAAGATATTGGCCAATGCCGGCATAACAGGATTAATGAGTGCCCACGTAGCAGTACCAGCCCTCGATTCGGATAAACTCCCGGCCTCCTTGTCTTCGAAAATTCTCAATGATCTGTTGCGTAAGGAAATGAATTATGACGGACTGATCATTACCGACGCAATGAATATGAAAGGAGTTACGCTCCCCGCAGGAGAGGCAGAGGTGGCAGCATTAAAAGCCGGCAACGACATGGTTGAGTTTGTAGTAAACATTCGGCAAAGTCTCCTGGCCATTGAAAAAGCAGTCCAAAGCGGAACACTCCTCGAATCGGAAATAAATGCAAAAGTCAGAAGGATATTGGCAACCAAACGCTGGCTCAGCCTCCACAAGGAGACCCCACAGCCCGTCGTTGGCCTTTTAACTGCTGTAAACTCTGCTGAAAATGAATTGGTGGTTCGCCGGTTAACAGAAGCTTCGGTAACTGTACTTCAGAACAATGGCTTGCTGCCCTTGATGCGGCTTGACACCCTACGAATTGCCACACTGGCCTTTGGCACCGAATCTGCGGTTCCTTTTCAGATGATGACAAGCCGCTATACCGCTGCCGATCACTTTTTTATTGCTCCCGATGCCTCCGTCAGAGAACAGGAAACCTTGCTTCAAAAGCTGAGCTCGTACCATTTGGTTATCATTGGCATAACAGGATTGCGATCGTATCCGGGCCGAAATTACGGAATAACCTCTGCGCATCAAAGCATCATAAAAACATTGGCCGGTCGCCAGCAAATAGTTACCCTGTTCTCTGGCAATGCCTATGCGCTAAAATATTTAGAGGAGTCGGAAAAATCCGCAGCTATTGTCCTAGCATATCAGGATACTCCAATCGCACAGGAGCTGTCCATTCAAATGATTTTCGGAGCAGTGGATGCCACAGGCCGACTTCCGGTTACCATCGACAAAAGATTTCCGGTGGGAATGGGTGTTGATGTAAAAAAAAACGGCCGGTTAAAATACACCATCCCAGAAGAGATTGGAATTTCATCCGAAATCCTGTACCGCAAAATTGACAGCCTTGCAGGCGATGCACTAAGTAAAAAAGCATTTCCGGGGGCACAGATATTGGTGGCTATTGATGGCAAGGTAATTTTGGAAAAGGGTTATGGCTATTTAACGTATGAGCAAACTGAGCCTGTCGAACGGCATCACATCTACGATTGGGCATCGGTAACTAAGGTTACCGGACCACTTCCGGCGCTTATGAAGCTATACGACGAGGGAGCTATAGAACTCGATGGGAAATGGAGTGATTATTGGAAAGATTTTGAGCAATCGAATAAACAAAATATCCGGTTGCGCGATATTCTCACCCACCAAGCACAATTGCGTCCCATTATCCCGCTTTGGGAGTCGAAATTTGCACGAGATCCAATGCTACGCGACGCGACCTTCAGTCAGCATCCCACCGCCCACGACAACATCCGCATTGCGGGCAACCTCTATGCCGACCACACCATCTTGAGTCAGTTTTACGAAGAAGTGCGCACCTCGAGTCTTCTCCCCAGAAAAGAGTATGTATACTCCTGCTTGGGGTTTCATATGTGGCCCCCTATCATTGAACAGCTTACGGAGGAACCATTTGAGCAATACTTGAAGTCAAATTTCTACCACCGCCTTGGAGCCTATAACATTACCTTCAATGCATACTTGCATTTTCCACAAGATCAGATTGCCCCAAGCGAAGTCGACGACTACTTCAGGAAGGAGACACTTAGGGGATTTGTGCACGACGAAGGGGCAGCCATTTTGGGCGGCATTTCAGGAAATGCAGGTCTCTTTGGCAATGCAGGAGATCTGGCAAAACTTTTCCAGATGTACCTTTGGAAAGGGTATTATGGGGGGGAACAGTTTATAGCTCCTGCCACGGTGGAAGAATTCTCGCGTGTCCAATTCAGAAACCGTAACAACCGCCGTGCGCTGGGCTTCGATAAACCCATGCTAGACAATGCCACAAGTAAGCGCGACGATGCCTACCCAACCTATGGCGTTAGCATGAACAGCTTTGGCCATACTGGCTATACCGGAACATTTGTTTGGGCCGACCCAGATGCTGACCTGCTTTTTATACTTCTCACCAACAGAGTGCACCCGACACGACGCAACAACCAGCTGTCGGACTTAAAAGTCAGGGGCCGCATGCTTCAATCTTTGTATGATGTGATGCCCATACAGCCTTAAAAATTGTTAAAAGACAGAAAGAACCGCGACGGCAAACGGAAATATTTATTACAATAATTGGTTTCAATCTACTCACAGGCAATATAATAACCCCGAACCTTCCCAATTGCCAATGTTGAATAAATGTTAAGCCGCATAACAATTTAGTTGATATTTCCGGCAAGGTTTTCCCATTTAAATGGTATATTTAAAATGTTCAAAAATTCAACATTAACCACTATAAAATTTTACTGCTATGGAGCTTAAAATTACATTCAATGAGCTGCGCAAGATCAAAGACAGCCTACCTGAAGGATCTATCAAGCAATTGGCCAAAGAGTTCAGTGTTACGGAAGAAACGGTCAGGAACTATTTTGGAGGGGCGAATTACGAAAAAGGCAGTGCAGTAGGGATCCATATGGAACCAGGGCCAAACGGAGGGATTGTTTTATTGGACGATATTGCCATGCTAGAGCGCGCACAGGAGATTATAGCAGAACATACAGTAGAAAACTAAAAGAGATTTTCCTTTAACAAAATTCAAAAAACTGTCCTATATTAGGATAG
>CAYGIQ010000149.1:0-6420 GCA_964349885.1 uncultured Prolixibacteraceae bacterium
ACTATGTCCAGCAGTTTTAAATTCAGCCTTTTTTACATCACCAGAGTGTTGATCTATTCGGGTTGGATGATTCTGATCAATGCAATTTTCATGTACGATGCCCAGAACCCTACCTCAACCGGAAAGTTCGGCGAAATATCCGGGACAGAGATAACTCAAGCGATCATTCTGGCCTTGGTTACGTTGCTTTTTTATGTATCGGGAAGGGCAGAAAAGAAAATCAGGGCAGTATCAAATCTTGCGGCCATAGTCTTTTTTATGTCGCTGATACGGGAACACAACAACCTAATAGACTTCTGGTTTTACCTAGTGTTGCCTTTCATGGTTCTGTTTTTTTATCTGCTATTTGTCTACCGAAAGGAGTTTTTTGATTCGCTTAAATCTTTGCTCGAGATCCCAGCAACAGCCTATTTGGTAATCGGTTTCTTGGTAACGTATGTTTTTAGTCGATTCTTTGGTCGTACCACTTTCTGGCAGGCGTTATTGGAAAATTATTACCATAGGTGGGCAAAAAATGCCGCGGAAGAGGGCATTGAGCTGCTGGGATATTCCTTAATACTGATCGGCATTGTGGAGGTATATCTCGTGGTAAGACAGACCAGTAAAAAGTAAGAATAGAGAGTACTTAATTACTCTTAATCAAAAATTTACTCTATTGCGGCCTAGAAGGTCGGTTCCGAATCATCGCAAGTTGATCAGGCTTTCCAACATCCAGCCATTCGGTCGATTGGTCCAAATACCCTTCAATGGTGTGCTTGTCAGCAAGTGTAAGGTAGGCTTGTATGAGTGAAAAACGACCCATGAGGGAAAGATCTTGTAGCAGAGCTGGTTCTAGCACATGAATACCACTAAAAGCGTATTGCTGGAGCCGGTTTGAAAATTCATACCGGTTTACCATTTTTGTTTCGCCACTATTGCGGTTCAACCAACCAGTAAGGTGCATTTCAGAATCAAACAGTAAATACCGTTCGGTCGTTCTATCTCGAACGACCAATGTTGCCATGGCATTGCGCGCCTTATGACTGGCGACCAGCTGTTCTAAATCTATGTTCCCAATTACATCCACATTGTGCACCAATACAGGCCAGTTGGGATGAAACAAAGATGCTGCCTTCAACAAACCACCTCCAGTATCGAGAATCTGATCGCTCTCGTCGGATACCACTATTTCAACGCCAAAGTTTTGGTCAAGGAATGTCCGAATCAATTCAGGAAAGTGGTGCACGTTAACCACAATGCGTTTGCACCCAGCCTTTGCGAGCTTTTCAATATTCCACTGAAGCAGCGTTTTACCGTTGATCTCCACCAATGCTTTGGGAATAACATCGGTTACCGGTCGCAACCGCGTTCCCAGGCCTGCTGCCAGAATCATTCCCTGTATCATCGTCGTAACCGGTCGATGCTCCTTACCAACGCCTCGTCTTTCCCGATGTTTCTTATGGCTAGGTAGTCAATCACCGATGCCACCACCGGAATCACAACATACAATTTAAAACCAACCGTTACCTGTTCGAACGATGCATAGGCAAAGTAGAAAAACATACCAAACATCCCCAACATGGTAAAGATGGTAAAGCCAAGCAAACGCATCTGCCTGATTCTATTTTTGTAGGAGAATATGGCTACTAGGTGTAAAAGCACAATAATTCCCAGCAAAATCTGCAATGGCAGTCCGCTAAAGACAAGCTCCCCTTCAGAAAATAATCCCGCAATTGTAAACAGCATTACTTTGCCTCCGGCTAGTAGATCGGCAATTGGAAGTCTGAAAAGCATAACAGAAAGAAGTAGAGATGCCACCAAGTAGATGGTTTGAATACGTTGCAACATAATTGAAAAATTTTCAGCAAAAGTAATGCAAATGTTTAAGCGATTTCATTGAAAGGGTAGGCTTTCGTAATCTCATCGAGTTGTATATACCATAAATAACCCGAAACTTTCTCAAAGCCAGCATCCTCGATAAGTCTGCAATAGGTTTGCAATTGTTTAATATGTCCAGAACCGACATTTAATCCAGTTTTATAATCAACAACGACAACCAAATCTTCTTTGATCATTACACGATCCGGACGGTAAACTGTATCGGATGTGAGTAAAATCCGTTCGTTTAAAACCTTCCAAGAGCCATCGAACCACGCTTTGGCTTCTGGTTTCTGGATCATCGTGTGCAACATATCGGCAATACCAAGAACCGCGTTGCCATGCACAAGGCGTGACATTTGCACTCTATGCAGGGCTGCAGTCACATCATCTTTAGTCTCAATTTGTGCTAAGAGGGTATGCACTATTTTACCCAGTTCTGCACCCGTTATGCCCTCTGTCTTAGAATCATCCAGTTCAGAAACCTCGCTTCGAAGCCGAAGACGACCCGAAAAGTCGTGGTGCACCCAGGTAACCGGCCCCAGTTGATGTATTTCAGGAGTTTTGCTCTTCGACTTTTCAAGTTCACCCCACTCAAAGACTGAAATGGTACTTTCACCATCTTCCTCCAATTTTGGTTCAGTTAAAGTCTGTAATGCACTATCTAAAAATTGGGTAAAATAATTCTTGGAATAGGTTTGGGGGAAATTCACCATAAGCACCGATTCGGCACGGGTAAAAGCCACATAAACCATATTGAGGTTATCGATAAGCAAGTTGAACAATTCCTCCTGATAGGCTTTCGAAAAATGGGTTTTTAACAAACCGGGGCCAATTGAGACAGGTACCAAAGGGACCCGATTAAATGGGGTGGTTTGGGGTCGACACCATAAAACACCTTGTCGGTTGTTAATCCAACTCCAATGAAAGAAAGGGATCAAAACAGCTTTGAACTCCAGACCTTTCGATTTGTGAATGGTCAGCAGCCTAATGGCATCCGATGACTCGCTTGCCTGAACGGAGATTTTCTTGCCTCGATCTTCCCACCAGTTCGAAAAATTGGAGAGATCGAGCAGCGACGACTTTCTTACTTCAGAAATCTTATCGATAAGTGTTTGCAAATAGGGGAGTTCAGATGGAAGTTCGAAAAGCGAGAAAGTAGTACAAATGGATGTAACAATCTCCTCCAGACTGCTAAAGGAGATTCGGGATTCAATATGTGTTAGTTTTTCCAGCAAATGGCTGTCGAAAAGTTCGGTGAAATCGAGAGGTAAATACCAGTTTCCGGCCGGTTCGTTTTCTGCATTTGAAGGTTGAAGATTCATGTAAAGATGCAGCATTGTTGCCCTATTTACAATGTCGTTGGGCTGGGTGAGATAGCGCAACACGCCAGCAATAAAATTCACCGCCGGCGAAGCAGCAATGAAAAGCGACTCACCCGATACTATCCTTAGTGTGTATTTTTGATATTCGGGCGTGGCCGATGCTTTCAGAAAATTTTCGATCACCAGCGCACCTTGGTCCCTCTTCCTTACCAGAATGGCAATATCGCCGGGTGCATAGCCATTGTCCTGAAGTTCGCATACCTGCCTTAGCAGACGATTGAGCGTCTTTTCGGTAAAATCGTTTTCATCGCTTTCCAGTCGTTCGAAGCGCACGTACCCCTTTTTCACGTCGCTCGAGCTTTGCTGGGTAGTGTCGCTGTACAATTGCTCCAGCTGCAAAGCAAAATCGGCTTCAGCCAACTGCAGTGCCTCATGCTGCAATATAGATTTCCCGATACTTTTAAAAAAATCGTTGTTGAATTGAACCACTGTTGGGTCAGACCGGTAGTTAATAAGCAGCTCGTCGGTGTTAATTTCCTGATGCGCAAAATCGGTGAAAATTTTCGATCCTAAAATGTTCCAGTCGCTATTTCTCCAACGATAGATGCTCTGTTTTACATCGCCCACCACCAAGCTGAATTTCCCCTGTGCGAGTCCATTTTCCACTAGAGGTTTAAAGTTTTGCCATTGCATGCCCGAGGTATCCTGAAACTCGTCGAGCATAAAGTGGTGGTATATGTTACCGATCTTTTCGTAGATAAAGGGCGTGTCGTTGCCGTCGATAATTGCTTGCAGGAGCATATTGGAAGAGGCCATTGGCAATATGTTACGCTCTCGGCTCAAATTTCCGATCTCCCGGTTGAGGTCCATCAGTACCATCATCATATACCATTCGCGCTTTATAGCCATAGCGGTATAGTAGGCGATGCTGTTGGCTTCGAAATAATCATTAAAATTACGCAGCAGCGGCAACAGTGTAGATTCTACAAGTTCGATTATCCTGTCCCGTCTGGGTTGTTTCTGCGATACCCATTTTTCGGCTGACGCAAGGCAATCGTTGTAACGGACTCCAAGTTTATCAGGAACCGTTCCGGCCATTATTTTTTCAAGGATACCGGCAATTCCGCTCTTGTTGAAGGCAAAATCATCGATGGTGTAACCTTGATCGGTATAGGTCTCCACTATACGTTGGGCAACAACAGTAAGCTCCGATTCAAACTTCTGGATCAACCGGTATAGCTCGCCAAGGTAGTTTTTGCCCCGATCTGCATCTGCGAAAAATATCTGTAAATCGGCCAAAGCTTTTTGCAGCTGCTCTTTAAAAAGTTCGGCCCCCAGATTTTTGATGTCGTTTTCGATGGAAAAACTTTTGCCATCTGCAATTTTTTCCTCTACAAAGTCCTCGAGCCATCTTAAAAGAGGAGTGTTGTTGCCCAGATTTCCTATCATTCTGTCGGCTGCCTCTTGAAGCAACAAATCGGTGTCGAGTTCCACCTGATAATTCGGAACAATGCCAGACTCCCGGTTAAAAGCTTTAATTACCCGCTGGCTAAATTTATCAATGGTACTGATGGAAAAACGGTTGTAGTCGTATAGTATTGATTGCAATGCATCGCCGGCTTTGGCTGCTATTTGAATGGGAGATAATCCTGTTCCATCCTGAATCAGACTATCATATTGGCTCTTTTCGCCGACAGAGAGCAGAAAGAGCTCTTTTACCACGCGCTCTTTCATTTCGGCCGTAGCCTTGTTGGTGAAAGTAACGGCAAGTATCCTCCTGTAATTAGCCGGATGAATCAGCAGCAATTTTATATATTCCAAAACCAGTCTGAATGTTTTGCCAGATCCTGCCGAGGCTTTGTACACTTTAAGCATAGTTCATCTTTAGGGAAATTGTGATCCGGCTACCGAAATTCGGGTTTCTATGCGGAAATTCCGGTTAACCTTATATTCCATAAACATGGAAGCTCCTCGGGTATCCCAATTGCTGGATCCTGGGAGTGCCCTTGATAGTGAGTGGATCGAATTAATCCCAAAACTGCTTCCTCCGAAGGTGAATTTTTCGTTTAGCCGGTACGAGGCATGGTGAAACAACTTGGCCGAAGAGACAAAGGCTGGGAATATTGCACTGGCACCCGAAAGTGTACTGAAACGGGAGTAAGTGTTAAAGTCTGAATTGATGTTAACTATCCATTCTTGATCCTGAAAAACCCGAGGGTTGAATGAGGGCAGGGTTAGCAGTGGTGCCGAAAAAATATCGGCATCTGCAGCGTCGAAAAAGGGTCGTACAGTGTGCAGCAGTGGGGTAGCCTCTGGAACAAACTTGAGTGAATCAGAAATTTCCATAACAGGGTACTCTGGTCGCTGGGCATTTACCAGATAGACGTTGCAGAATAAAAGCAGTACAAGAAAACCTATATGTGTTGGTATTTTCATCAAAATGGAACATGCCAACCACAAATATAGTTATTTTGATGCTGCCCCGAAAAAAATGGTACCGTGCATATTTGACTCAAAAAAAGCCTATTTTCGATGCGAAATACACCTAACTAAGAATGAGACGATTCACCCGCTACATCGCAATGTTTGTAGGCATCCTAGTAGTGATCTACCTGCTGGGCCCGAAGCCAACCAGACCAATGCTAAACAACGATTTGCCCACCGTTCCATCAGAATTGCATCTGATTGAAAGAACGGTTCTTGAACGGGAATCCTCACTACCGATAAGACCCGACAATCAAGCCAGATTTTTATGGGCTGCCGACTCTGCACCTTCCCGAACCGAATGGTCGTTGCTCTATCTCCATGGGTTTTCGGCATCTTGGTATGAGGGTTACCCGGTTAATTTCAAGTTTGCCGAAACCTTCGGGATGAATGCCTATTTACCGCGTTTGGCAGATCATGGATTGCAAGGCGGAGACCCTTTATTGGAGATGACACCCGACGCGTTGTGGGAATCTGCTAAGGAGTCGCTGTTGATAGCCCGCAAAATGGGGAAAAAGGTGGTTGTTATGGGAACCTCTACCGGAGCAACTCTAGCCCTTAAATTGGCAGCCGAATTCCCCGAATACGTCGATGCACTGATACTCTATTCACCCAACATCAAAATCAATAATCCAGCAGCTTTTTTGCTTTCGAAACCTTGGGGACTTCAAATTGCCCGAAAGGTTTACAAGGGAAAATACCGAGTGGTAAACGATGATTTCGAATCGAAGGAGTGCCAATACTGGTATTGCTC
>CAYGIQ010000150.1:0-929 GCA_964349885.1 uncultured Prolixibacteraceae bacterium
TAACATTACCGTTCCCTTTACTCCCGGTCGTAACGATGCATCGCAAGAGCAAACCGATGTGGAATCCTTCTCTATTATGGAGCCATTGGCCGACGGTTTTCGCAACTACATAAAAACATCCATTGAAACTCCCGCTGAGGAGATACTGGTCGACAAAGCTCAGTTGCTCACACTAACAGCACCTGAAATGACCGTTCTTATTGGCGGGATGAGGGTTCTTGACACCAATTTCGACCAATCGAAGCATGGAGTGTTTACCAACAAGCCTGGAACACTTAGCAACGACTTCTTTGTTAATTTGCTCGACTTGGGAACAACTTGGGCAGCTACCAGCGAAGAGAAAAAAGTGTTTGAAGGTCGCGACCGTAAAACCGGAAAAGTAAAATGGACCGGCACAACCGTTGATCTGATTTTTGGATCCAACTCCGAACTTCGTGCCATAGCCGAGGTGTATGGTTCTGAAGATGGAAAAGCGAAGTTTGTACAAGACTTTGCAACAGCTTGGAATAAGGTGATGAACCTCGACAGGTTTGATCTTATGTAAAGCCGGTTAATCATACCATTAAGGAGGCTGTCTCAAAAAGGCAGCCTCTTGTTTTATCTCAAAAAACCAGGATTTTTTGAGAAAGCTCCGATTCCGCAATATTGATTTTTAAAATGTAGGTACCTGGAGGCACTTCCAAATCAAGCTGTGCATTGGCCGCATCAATGAATCCATTTCGAATAAGGCTGCCCGTAATGGTATACAATTCAAATTCAGAAGATTTCTGAAGTCCGCTCAACCAAACCTTTCCAGCGGTAGGATTTGGATATACCTTCACATTTGAAAGTGGCAGAACAACAGCTTGTGTAGTCATCAATTGCAGATTTGCAGAGGCAATAAGCACGGGAGTTCGGTCTGATGAAAGATACATCGATCGAAACAGTTC
>CAYGIQ010000150.1:939-6417 GCA_964349885.1 uncultured Prolixibacteraceae bacterium
GTTCAATATCTGCATCAAAATTTGCAAAAGAAAACATTTCGTGAAGCCAGTTTTCGGGAACAGTTTCGTAATGTAGATTTACGCGAACGTCAGTTGCAGATGCTACCTGATTTTTTGAAAGTGCATACAGCAGTCTTTCCGTTCCTCTACCTGAAAAATAATCAGAATCATAAACCGCTCTCCCAACCACCTTTACTGTGTCGTAATTATAATGGTCTTTCGAAAATCCCGCTGGCACAATTCTATTATCTTTTAAAGGCTCATAAGCCCGTTCAAGCACCGTAGTAACCTTTCCGCGAATATCCCCCATTACAAATTCATACATCTGAACCTGATCGTCTCGATTGATGAGCACATGGTGTGGCTCATAGACCAGGGGATTGGTATTTGTGAGGGCGGGTGAACCTGCTTTTCCGGAATGGAAAAGGGTATCTTGCGCATCGAATGCCATAAATTCAAGATAGGCTCTTCTGCTCGGAAATCCGGTTGGGAATTTGTGTCCAGCCATGTTTTCGAGAACAACCTCAATGAAAATAGAATCTTCGCTCTCAACCATACTGCCAAATGACAGATGGATGGTGTTTTGTGTTAAAAGTTCTTGTGTCCTTTCCATCGACCTGGCTATGAACTCTTCCCCTGAGTTCAATTCAAGACGATCATGATTCTCTTTGAGCAATGAAAGCATAAAATAATTTCCACCGGTAAAATTATGCACGCCATAGGGAGTTCTTCCTTCCAGGATACCCGGTCTGCTGCTGATCTTCACATTTTCATAGATTCGTGGCAGATGACACGACTGACATGTTATATTCTCAACGCCATATACAGAATTTTCCCACTCGTGATAGAGTGCCTGTTCAATAAAAGTCTTGCCGGTGAACACACCTTGTACATCAACCGAATGCGTAAACAGCGAATGACATGCCCCACAAAGTCGAGAATCGTTTATGTGATCACCGAATTTGGGCGTATATCCAGTATTCGTGAACATTTGAAAAACGAGGGGATTTTCGTATGGACCATAGATGAACTTTTGATCATTGATTGAAAAGTGGCCGGAAAAATCAGGAAAACTAAAATCATTGATCTGATGACACAAGGTACAAGAGATACCATCTCTGCCTACAGGATCGTTGGCAAGAGAATCGAGCGAATAAATACTCCCCGATGAAAGGAAAGCATTCATCATTCCCATAGGAGCATGACAGCGAGTACATACACCTTCGAGTGCTTCCCGATGATCCGGATTTACCAATCCTTCATGCTTAACTTTTGCTTTCCAGAAAGGATCTTTCGAAGCGTTGGCCAACATGGTACCCCTCCATCGTGCAACTGGAGATACATCAATACCATTGCTGTCGAGCATGCTGTAAGTGCTGGTTGAATGGCAAAGCACACAGCCACCAGAGGCAGTGAACCAATGGTTGGAAACATTGGGCAACTGATGAAGATATGCAAAAGAGGCCGAAATCAGAATGAGCAAAATAGAGAGAAGCGAAAGAGTGTGCTTTAACTTTTGCATGGTACAAGTTATTGCTTTTTGTTAAGACACTCTGCTCTGTCAAAACCTGCGCATAACAATCGGATTATTTGATCAACGACAAGCCTTCGAGCGCACTGCTATCGCCGGGAGCGTAAAGCAACACCTTGTTAAACAGCACTGTTGCCTCTCGATTTCGCCCGAGCTGCAGATTCGTCCAGGCCAGCATAAGCAATCCATCGTATCCAAAAGGGTACAGGTCGACTACTTTTTGAAATTGCCGCTGAGCCGACAACCAATCCCGCTTACCATAGTAGATTAGACCCAAACGATACATGGCCAGCGTATTGACCGGATTGTTGGACAGAATCTCCTGATAGTATCTGATGGCCTCATCCCACTCACCGGTAGCTGATAGTGGCAGTAAAATGCCAAACCTAGCCTCTTCGCTTAGAGGCAGAATTTGCAGAGCACGTCTGTAAAAAGCCTTTGAATCGTCGAACAACCCAGCGTGGTAGTTGAGCCAGCCCAAGCGAAGATTGACCTCGTACGAATCGTTGGAATATACCTCCCTCAAAGCATCGGCAGCCTTTCTAAAATCACCGTTCCGTTCCAGATCGTAGCTTTGGACAAATGCATTCTGCAACCGGTCAGTAGTTTGGGCAAGTGCATGAGACCACCACAAACTAGCAAAAATAAGTACCAATAATCTCATAGCTGTGTTAAAATTCAACGTTAAAAATACCATTTGAGGCTCATCAGCCAACTCCTTTCGTTATACTGATAGGGTGAGGCAGTGTAGTTATCCTTGTCGGAATAATCGAATGTATTGGCCTCCTTTTGTGAATGCATATAGCGAACCATTGCGTTAAGGCGGTAATTTAGCATAGGGAGCGTTAACGAAAGACTGGTAAGTTGCTTTACAATCTCAGGCGAATTGTACACCACATACCCTCCAGCAGCGCTATAGTTCTGAATATCGCCAAAAGAGCGCTCAGCCAAAATCCAAAAAGGACCCAATTTGGTTCCAATCTTTGGTATGGCAATAAACTTCCAACCTTCGTAAGCTGTATCGTAATGCATCGACACATCACCGGTAAGATAGAGGCTTGTGCTTCCCAATGGATATAGGGTAAGATGTGCGTTTGCCTGAATCTGAGTAAAACCAGCTACAGAGCCAGCACTGATCGACAAACCAGGCTGCAGCGACTTAATATCCCGAGCAATGCCCAGCTGTACAAAGTGGTCGTTTATTCCATAGCGGTAAGGGACAATCACTTTTCGCCTCAATGCGTTCTCGTCGACAGCATGGTTGTCGGCCGATCCACCAATCAGGGTAAGTCCTGCCTTAGCATGCCACCCATTTCCAATAAAGTAGCGACCCTGAAGGTAGTATTGCACCTGATTTACACGGCTTTCAAGAAAAACCGCCTGTCCGAGGTCTCCCTCCCTAATATATTGACTCTTGTGAATGGATAACTTGCTGACTCCGTGAAACAACAACCACCGAGAGGAGACCTGGTGTTCCAAACCTACACCATAGTAAAATTGCTCTCTTGGAATATTTCGGTACAGAACGTAACTCCCAGAATTTACAGGCGACTCATGAATAAGCTCCGAGTAATTTGCATTGTCGGTTATTTGAGCCTCAGCAATTACGCCATTTAAAAGATTCCCTTTGCGTATTTGCATTCGATAAAGAAAATTATCGGATAGACTTGCAGTCAAGTAGCTGGCCTCATCAAACCGGCCTGCCCTCACCAATGCAGAATAGTACCAGTAATTCAGAAATTCATCTTGCTGATACCAGCGGAATGCTCGTGCAAAATGGTCGGCTGCCTGTCGGTATTTTTTTAACTCATAGGCCGCGACACCGGCCCTTACCCTTAAATAGTAAAAATCGATCCCTTCATTCAGAGAGGCGTTTACCTCCCGCAATAGCGGTTGCCAATCCTTACTTAGGTAAAGCTGATAGGTCAACGAGTCGCGGCTTTGCCAACCAACTTGTCCGGTGGCCGAAAACACTCCAGCAAAAAACAGCAAAATCAATAATCTTCGCATAAGGCATTAAACGTGAGTTTATTTCCAACGGCTGTAAAAGAAACAATGCGGTCGTTTTTTATCGAGGTCGTAAACCGAATGGTTGATTTTCTGTCGGCTTCAATACCAGAAAAAAGCTGGATTTCGGAAGTTAGCAAATCATCGGAACCCATGGCATACCTGAGAAAATAGGTGCTTTTTAAATAAATAAAAAAAGGCGCTGTAAAATCCTGCATAAAAAGGCGGAACCCACTGTAAACGTTATGGACCGGCACCTTGTCGGCCACCTGTAGATTAGCATAAAATCCGGTAATCACTTTGTAATTCGAAAGGTAAAGGTAATAGAGCAATGACTTACGCGATCCTATATAGTTGGTAAAATAGTGTATGTTCCCAGAATTATATAGCCATGCAGAGGCACCTGTATCAAGGCACTCAATAAAGCTGTTGTTGTATTCATCGGTTTTTACCTCGAAACGATGCTGACCATTTAGCCATTGCGGATCAGCATCATGTACTGAGAAATTCAGTCGCAATCCGGGTAAAAAATGGTAGGCTTTTTCCAGCGACGGATGTGGCCTAATGGTGGATACCAAATCGTTCTCGTTAGGCACATCGCTGGTTCTTAAAAGAAGCTGACCATTGTTCTGAACCAAATAATCGGACATAGGATAGCGGAGCGTTTGACTTCCAATATGGGCGGTTGCCTGCACCTGAAAATGAAGGTGGGGATAGGGTGACCTACCTGAATTACCGCATAATCCGAGTACATCACCTTTCTTAACCCGATCGCCTGATTTCACCTTGATGGAGTGAGGTACCAGGTGGCTCACCTGCGTGTACAGATTTTCGGTGTGCCTTACCACGACACTGTTGCCCCAGTTTTGTTTTAAATTACTATCGCCCAATATATTATCAGAAATCCCATCCAGAACATCGGCAACGATTCCATCGGCGGCGGCCACTACGGGCTTTTCGTAACAGTAATAATCTTTAAGGCTTAGCCCATTTCCCCTGAATTGGCTGCCGTTCTGGCCGGTCATAATAAAATCGAGGGCATCGGCCCACGCCCCTTTATGGGTATATTCCCCCTCATAACCCTGACTAACCTTCCACTCCCCCATAACCGGAAGTCCGATAGGGAGGTGACCAAAAGGTTGGAAACGGGCTGCATTTGTGCTGTGCTGATAAAGATTTTTTTCCGGACTAAAGTGTTGCAGCGGCGTTTCAATCAATCGGCTGCCATGCGACTTTCGAAGTTTCAGAACGTACAAAAAGGTTATCACAATCAGATTGAAGGGCAATGCATACACCCCCAATTGCACCACTGAAAAAAGCTTCTGCACACTAAGGGTAACAACAATTACCATGGGCAACAACACCACAAGCCATGCGTATGACCAGCGCGATGGCAAGATAAAGAAACCACCCAATGCAATAGCTGTTAAAATATAATTAAAGCCTATAAAGCTATAGCCCAAATAATTAATATCGGCTCCCGTTACACGGTAAAAACCCCATGCAAGAGCAAAACCTACCACCGACAAGCTAAAAGCAATCCTCGAATAAACCAACAAGCCAACGGCGATTAATGCTCCCGAAAGCATGTTGTATTGAAAGAAAATAGCTCCAAGCGAATAGAGATAGGTGCGTATAGGAGCGGGATGGATGAAATGGTCAAAAAAATCAACGGCATCAATAAGCCTTTTTCCACCCAATGCATACAACTCATTGTTGAAATAGACCCCCCTAATACTCAGCCCCAATGAAGTAAACTCCCCAGCAGCAGAGGTAACCAGCCATATTCCGAGCAGAAATGGAATAGAAAGATAGGGAAGACCATACTTGTAAAAGACTCCTTGAAGCACCGCGGCAAACATGAATGTCAACAAAGCTACCACGACCAGAATCAAATAAAACGCAACGCCCGGCTGATACATCAGACCAAAACCCAGACC
>CAYGIQ010000151.1:0-6405 GCA_964349885.1 uncultured Prolixibacteraceae bacterium
TTCTGGAGACCGGGGTGAAAAAAGATTTAATAAACCTGGTGGAAGAAGAACATGGATGGGAGCGTTTTGGAGAAAACAATTTTCACCCTACCATCAAGGAAGGATACATGGAAGGCGCTTCGATGACGAAACATAATGGCAAATATTATTTGCAGTATGCAGCCCCCGGTACACAATTCAATGTTTACGCTGATGGGGTTTATATCGGGGAAACGCCACTTGGCCCGTTTACCTACATGAAAAACAATCCGATGAGTTTCAAACCTGGTGGTTTTACCAATGGTGCAGGTCACGGGGTAACAGTTAAACAAACCAACGGGCAATACTGGCATTTTGCTACTATGGCACTGGCTTCAAACTCACATTGGGAACGTCGTTTATGTATGTTCCCAACCTATTTTGATAATGATGGCCTGATGCACTCCGATACGCATTATGGCGATTACCCGCGGTTTGCACCCAATCATCCGACAAGGGCAGGGAAGCATAACGGCTGGATGTTGTTGTCGTACAAAGGAAAAACAACCGTTTCATCATCCAAAATGCAGGTTCGAAAAAGTACATCTACTGATGATGATTACGACATAGCTGAAATGCCACTGGTAAAAAACAGTGAAGGCGAGATTGTTTCTGAATTGCTGACAGATGAAAGCCCGAAATCCTTCTGGGTAGCAAAAGCCAATGATAATAACCAATGGGTGAAGATAGAAATGCAGCATCCGGGAAAGATTTATGCAATTCAACTGAATTATCACGATCACGAAACAGGCATTTACACACGTGTAGATGGCTTACGGCACCGATTCACCATCGAGGTTTCTGATAATGGCAAAACCTGGCAAACGGTGATTGACCGAAGCAATAGCTGGAAAGATACCCCAAATGCATACATAGTTCTCAATCAGCCGGTGGAAGGTAAGTTTGTCCGGTATAACAATATTGAAGTTCCGGGTCCCAATCTGGCCATGTCCGAAATCAGGGTGTTTGGATTGGGTTTCGGTGAGAAGCCAGCGCAGGTTAAAAGTTTTAAAGTAACCCGTCAACCCGACCGCAGAGATGCCATTTTCTCATGGACTCCGGTAAAAGGTGCTCAGGGTTACAATATCCGTTGGGGTATTTCCCCTGACAAGTTGTATCAATCATGGCTGATCTACGACATCAATGAACATTTGATGCGTTGTCTTGACAGGGACACTCCTTATTATTTTGCTATAGAAGCGTTTAATGAAAATGGCATTTCTGAACGGTCAGAAATAATCAAAACCGATTAATTAATAATGACTATGAAGAAATTTGTTCTGCTGTTTGTAGTTGCCGCCATAATTTTATCCTGCGGGCTGCAAAACAAAGAAACGGAAATGGACCGGTTTATCAGCGATCTGATGGGCCGTATGACCATCGAAGAAAAGATAGGCCAACTCAATCTAATTACACCCGGAGGAGGAATACCTACCGGTTCGGTGGTTAGTACCGATGTGGAAGCTAAAGTTAAGGCCGGACAGGTAGGCGGTATCTTTGGGGTGTCTGGGCCGGAGAGAGTGCGCCAGGCTCAGAAATTGGCCGTGGAAGGGAGCAGACTGGGAATTCCGATGCTGTTTGGTTCTGATGTAATCCACGGTTATAAAACTACTTATCCAATCCCATTGGGCTTGTCGTGCAGCTGGGACATGGAGCTTATTGAAAAAACGGCCCGGATGGCGGCTATGGAAGCTACTGCCGACGGTATTTTCTGGAATTTCTCCCCTATGGTAGATATTTCGCGCGATCCACGTTGGGGCAGGGTAGCCGAAGGCGCTGGAGAAGACCCCTTTCTTGCTTCCGAAATTGCCAAAGCCATGGTGCGCGGCTATCAGGGCGACGACCTCACAAGCCCCACCACCATGATGGCCACCGTAAAGCACATGGCTCTATACGGTGCCGCTGAAGGTGGCCGCGATTACAATACAGTTGACATGAGCCGACAGAATATGTTTAATTATTACTTTCCTCCCTTCAAAGCTGCTGTCGAAGCTGGTGTTGGAAGCGTGATGTCGTCGTTCAACGTTGTGGATGGGATTCCGGCAACCGGCAACAGGTGGCTGCTAACCACAATTTTGAGGGATAAGTGGGGATTCGATGGTTTTGTGATTTCAGACTATACTTCGGTTAATGAAATGATAGACCACGGATTGGGCGACCTTCAAACAGTTTCGGCTCTTTCGCTCAAAGCCGGACTCGATATGGACATGGTGGGCGAAGGGTTTCTAACCACGTTGAAAAAATCGCTAGATGAAGGAAAAGTTAGTCTTTCGGGTATTGATCTTGCTTGCCGCAGGGTTCTGGAAGCCAAATATAAATTAGGTCTTTTTGATGATCCCTACCGTTACTTTGACGATTCCCGCCCCGCAAAAGAAATTCTTACACCCGAAAACAGAAAACTGGCTCGGGAGGCTGCCGCGAAGTCGTTTGTTTTGTTGAAAAACGAAAAACAATTGCTGCCCCTGAAAAAATCGGCGAATATTGCTTTAATCGGTCCATTGGCCAACGACAAAAACAATATGCTGGGAACGTGGGCGCCTACCGGAGATCCGCAACTTTCTATACCTATTCTCGAAGGAATCCTGAATGTAGCTGGTAATCAGGCAAATATTTTGTATGCTAAGGGTTCCAATATATCTGATGATCCTGAATTTGCAGCCAAAATCAATGTGTTTGGCCCTCGTATCGTGATTGACCCGCGTTCGCCCGATGCGATGATTGCCGAAGCTGTTTCACACGCCACACGTTCCGATGTGGTGGTAGCGGTTATTGGAGAAGCAACCGAAATGAGTGGCGAGTCTTCGAGCCGGTCGGACATTACGCTTCCCGAACCGCAGAAAAAATTAATCCGCGCCCTGAAAAAAACCGGCAAACCACTGGTGCTGGTAATGATGAGCGGCCGTCCGCTGGCTATGGAAGAGGAGTATGAACTGGCAGGTGCTATCCTTTTGGTGTGGCACCCGGGTGTTGAAGCGGGCAATGCCATTGCCGATGTATTATTTGGCAATTACAATCCTTCGGGTAAACTCACCATGACATTTCCACGTAATGTGGGCCAGGTTCCAATTTACTACAACCATAAGAATACAGGGCGCCCCAATCCGGGCGATCAGTTTCAGAAATTCAGGTCGAACTACCTCGATGTGCCCAACTCGCCCTTGTTCCCGTTTGGTTATGGCCTGAGTTATACAAAGTTTGAATATTCCAATCTTGCAGTAAGTGCCGGAAAAATGCCAACAGGAGGACAGATTGAAGTCACGGTGGATGTCTCCAATACAGGGGATTCTGATGGTGAGGAAGTGGTGCAATTGTATGTTCGCGATGTGATAGGTTCTGTTTCCCGTCCGCTCAGGGAACTGAAAGGGTTCCAAAAAATCAGCCTCGCAAAGGGGGCAACCCAAAAGGTGACCTTTGCGCTTACACCAAGCGATCTCTCATTTTATAATTACGATCTTGAATTTGTGGCCGAACCTGGTTTGTTTCAGGTTTTTGCTGGAGGAAATTCCAATGCTGAGTTATCAGCAGAGTTTGAATTATAGTTCTTCTTATTTTGTATTTTTATCCCATTTCACATTAAACCAAAACTATCGATGCATTTATCGGCATTGGATATTATTGTATTCTTCGCCCTTACAATTGGAAATGTAATTTTCGGGGCCAGTTTTTTTCTGCGAAACCGTACTTCTGCTCAGTTTACATCAGGTGGTGGAAACTTGCCGTCATGGGTGGTTGGTATGTCGATATTTGCCACTTTTGTCAGCAGCATCAGCTTTCTGGCCCTGCCGGGTAATGCTTATTCGACCAACTGGAACGCCCTGGTCTTCAGTTTTTCCATTCCAGTGGCCTCCATTATGGCAGTAAAGTTTTTTGTGCCTTTATACCGCAGTTTCGGCAGCATTTCGGCCTATCACTATCTTGAAACCCGTTTCGGGGCATGGGCGCGTACCTACGCCTCTTTGTGCTATTTGCTTACCCAATTTATGAGGACCGGAGCTATTCTGCTCTTGCTGGCTTTGCCCCTTAACGCTCTTTTTGGCTGGAACACGCACACCATTATTATTCTTACCGGAATAGCCGTTATGTTTTACTCCATGCTGGGGGGCATCAGGGCGGTTGTCTGGACCGATGCCATACAAGGTATTGTGCTTATAGCCGGAGCTCTGGTATGTGCTGTGGTTATAACTTTTTCGATGCCGGAAGGGCCGCAGCAGATTTTCGAAATTGCGGCACAAAACAATAAATTTAGCCTGGGGAGTTTTGGAACAAGTTTGTCAACCTCCACTTTTTGGGTGGTGCTGGTTTATGGGTTATTTATTAACCTGCAGAACTATGGCATCGATCAGAATTTTGTGCAGCGTTATATGGCTACCAACACCGACCGCAAAGCCAAATCGTCGGCGCTTTTCGGGTCGCTGCTGTATGTGCCTGTTTCATTTGTTTTTTTCTATATCGGTACGGCGCTATTTGCCTATTACACTGCACAGCCTGAATTGCTCCCCGATAACCTGAAACAACCTGGCACGGGCGACAAAATTTTCCCCTACTTTATTGTGAATGGCCTGCCCAAAGGTATAACCGGACTGCTTATTGCTGCCATATTTGCCGCCGGAATGAGTACTGTATCCACCAGTCTGAACAGTACGGCTACTATTATTCTTACCGATTATTACAAGCGCTATGTCAATACAAATCCAGGCAACCGATCGTCGATGCTGGTTCTTTACTGCTCATCGGCAGTTGTCGGTACCCTTGGCATTATAATAGCCATTTCTCTTGCAGGAGTCGAAAGTGTACTCGATGCATGGTGGTCACTTGCTTCTATTTTCAGTGGCGGAATGTTGGGCCTTTTCCTTCTTGCATTTCTTTCGAAAAAGGTAAAACGAATCGATGCCGCAATTGGGGTTATTTGTGGTGTTGTGGTTATTGCATGGCTCAGTTTAAGCCCGCTTTGGTTTACCTCAGGGAGGCTTCTGACATTTAAAAGCCCGTTTCACAGCAATCTCACCATAGTCATCGGTACGCTGGTTATTTTCCTGGTTGGTTTTTTGGTGATGAAGATATTTTCAAACCGGAAAGAATAGTTGGTGTCTTCGGCCCCGGTTCTACTAAGCTAACCCACCGCCTGCCCTACATTGTCATTCATACGAGCGCACGGCCATTGAAGATTTTAAATCGTCCGTCAGCTGACGGATCGGAAATCGTAGCCGTAATTTATTCTGAACATAAAAAACTTAGTTTTATTTTTTAAGTCCATCATTCAAAGCATCCAGCAGCTCACCATTATGATCTCCTGCATACTGCCAGAACATAATCCCTTTCAGGTTATGGTCGTTGACATAGCGGCACTTTTCAAGAATCGACCGTGGATTTTCATAGGTAATGAAAATGCTGTCTTTAATATTGTACAGGTATGGTGCCATGGCCGTTTCATCCCAATATTCGCTGAAATTCCCGTCGGGTAAAATATCGGTAACAATATTTGTATAATGTAGCCTTCGTCCAATGGGTCCCTTTCCCGGTTGCCCAAGACCATGGTGTTCTCCGGGGGGAACCTCTTTCCATCCACGGCCATAAAATGCAGCGCCAAGCACCATCTTTCCCATGGGTACGCCAGCTTCGGCAAATATCTTAACGGAGGCATCGGCCGAATTTTTCGAAACAGTGTATTCCGAACTGTAAAGGTTGGCATGGTGTCCGGTTACGTTACTCCATTCTCCGGCATAGTCGTATGTCATCAGGTTAACAAAATCGAGATAACTGGCAGCCTCGCCCATATTGTTTGCATCAATAAAACTTTGCGAAGCCCCCGCTGCAATAGTAAGCAGATAGTGCTTGCCCCCTCCGGCTGCATCGAGGGCCTCACGGCTCTCTTTCAGCAAGGCTACAAAGTTTTCCCTGTCTTCGGCACGGTAGGTATTGTTGTTCCCCGGCAGTCCCGGATATTCCCAGTCGAGGTCAAGGCCGTCGAGTTGATAACGTTTTATAAAATCAACTGCGCTGTTAATAAATACTCTGCGGCTTTCGGGGGTAAGGGCCATATCGGAGAAATTGCCCGACCAGGTCCAGCCTCCCACCGAAATCAGTATCTTCAGTTCCTGATTTCTCTCTTTAAGACTGTTCAATACTGCAAAGTTTTTGGCATCGTTCTGAAAACCTTCTATGATTTTCCCGTCTTCGATATTGGCAAAAGCATAGTTTATATGGGTAAGTTTTTCCGCCGCAATCTCATCAGGGTTGAGAACCCTGTTGCCGGGGAAGACATAACCGATAATGTAGCGGTCGGGTTGTGTAGGGGTTTTTTTGTCAGATTTATTACCGGAGCAACTTGTAATCAGGGTCATTAGGACAGAAAGCCAGATAATCATTCTCATAGAAATTGTTTTGGTT
>CAYGIQ010000152.1:0-6398 GCA_964349885.1 uncultured Prolixibacteraceae bacterium
GTGTGATGATGCCGACGGTATCATCGGGTTCGGGGTAGCCAGCGGTAAAGTATACCGAAAGGATCTGACCGCTTTTGGTCTCGAAGAGGGAATTTATACGGTTGTTAATGGGTGCGATTTTCATTGTTTTGATGTTGAAGAAACCAGTAATTGGGTTGATGTTTCCGCAGTGGTAGGGTTTTTATCCAATGGATTAATAGCCAAAATGGGTAAGATAGGTCTGCATATCCTTGTCGCCACGCCCCGACAAGCTAACCACCGTTATGTCGTCGGGTTTAAAGGTCATCTTTTCCAATGCTGCAAGTGCGTGTGCCGATTCCAGCGCCGGGATGATGCCTTCGAGACGCGTCAGCAGCAGGGCTGCATCGAGGGTCTCTTGGTCGGTTGCATTCATATAGATCGCTCGGCCTGTACTGAACAGGTGGGCATGAAGCGGACCAATCCCTGGATAGTCGAGTCCCGCCGAAATGGAATAGGGCTCGGTAATTTGTCCGTCGGGGGTTTGCATCAAAATGGTTCGGGCTGCGTGCAGCACCCCTGGAGTTCCTACGGCCAGCGTAGCTGCTGTTTCATGACTGCTTACCCCGAGCCCGGCAGCCTCAACCCCGATTAGCGCAACGTTGGGTGCATCCAGAAAGTGGTAGAAGGCTCCGGCAGCATTGCTGCCCCCTCCCACGCAGGCAACTACCCGTGTGGGCCATTCGCTGCCAAGTTTTTCGAGCAGCTGCGCGCGAATTTCCTGACTGATGACCGACTGAAACCGGGCAACCATGTCGGGGTAGGGGTGCGGACCAACCACCGATCCAATGATGTAATGGGTATCCTCCGGATGGTTGATCCAGTCGCGCATGGCTTCGTTGGTCGCGTCCTTTAGGGTCTGATTGCCACTCGTAACCGGAATGACCTCGGCTCCCAGCATTTTCATCTTCCTTACATTGGGCTCTTGACGCGATACATCAAGTGCTCCCATATAGACCACACACTCCAGACCTTTTAAGGCACAAACGGTAGCGGTTGCCAAACCGTGCTGTCCTGCTCCAGTTTCGGCAATAATGCGGGTTTTACCCAACCGTTCCGCCAGCAAAATCTGACCAATGGTGTTGTTCAATTTGTGTGATCCTGTATGGTTGAGGTCTTCTCGCTTCAGGTAGATGTGCGAACCATACCGCTCGCTAAGCCGACCGGCATAGTAAAGTGGCGATGGCCTTCCCACATAGTCGCGCATCAGCGCATCGAAGGCCTCCACAAACGATGGTTCATGCATTATCTCAAGGTAGCGGCTCTTTAGCTCATGGATGTTGGCATACATCATTTCCGGTATCCAAGCTCCGCCAAACTCACCATAGTACCCTCTCTCGTCGACTGTAAAGCGCATGTGTAAATTGTTTATGTAGGTTAAAGTATTGAACCCAATTGGTTAAAAAATTCGCATAAAGTTCGATGATTTTTAATACCGGGTGCATCCTCGAATCGGCTGTTCAGGTCGATTCCGCAGAGTTTCGGTTGGGAAATTCTGCCAATATTGTCGGCATCTCCGGGGTCAATTCCTCCGCTCAGAAAAAAGGGAACTTCAAAGGGATACGCTTCGAGCAGTTTCCAGTTGAATTTCTGACCGCTTCCCCCTTTCAGTGCCGTTTGGGTGTCGAAAAGAAAATAATCGGCAACTCCGCAGTATGCTTCTATTGTTTCATAGTGGAAAGCATCGTGCAGTCCGAAAGCTTTGACAACGGTATATCCCTCTTGCTTTAGCTGAAGGCAGCTCTCTGGTTGCTCTTCGCCATGAAGTTGCAGGTGTGTTAGGTTGGCACGCCGAGCACTCAATACCACCTCGCTTAAAGGTGCGTTCACAAACACACCGGTTCTCGACTTGGATGTGCTGGTCAGGGCCCTCAGATCCTCCGTATTCAGGTTTCCAACGTAGCGTGGCGATGGTGGATGGAAAATGAATCCAAAAAGGTCGACCGGCAGCGATTCGAGCGACTGTCGGTTCTCTGCATAGAGCATGCCGCAAATTTTTATCAGCAGGTTACCGATCATTTTACTGTTTTAGCGCATCGATAAAGTTCCGACAACTCTGCGCCGGATCATTTGTTTTCATAAAATTTTCTCCAATCAGGAAACCCTCGAACCCATGCTGCCGAAGCTGGCCGATGGTTTCAGGATGGCTGATGCCGCTTTCCGATATTTTTACAAATTCATCGGGGATTAAGCCGGCCAGAGCTATAGATGTGTTGGTATCAACAACGAAACTTTTCAGGTTTCGGTTGTTTACACCTACCAAGTTTACCAAGGGTGATATCTTTTCAAGCTCCTCTTCATTGTGCACTTCGAGCAGCACTTCCAGATCGTGCTCACGGGCAGCAGCGGCCAGCTCGTGCACCTGATCTTTCGACAGACAGGCAGCTATGAGCAAAATCACATCGGCCCCATAGGCGCGAGCTTCGATAATCTGGTACGGATCGATCATAAAATCCTTACGCAGTATGGGAGTCTCCGGGTTGGCCTCGCGGGCCTTCACCAAATCGATTACCGAGCCACCGAAGTAACTGAAATCGGTAAGCACCGAAATACCCGCTGCCCCTGCTTCGGCATAGCCCCGGGTAATCTCTTCCACTATAGCCGAGGGATTGATGGACCCTTTGGAGGGCGACTGTTTCTTAAATTCGGCAATAATGCCGGAACTTCCGTGCCGGCTTAGCCTTTCCTGCAAAGAGAGGGTCTTACGGCTGAAGAAGGTATTGTCTTTCAATTGCTCCACCGGGGTTGCCTGTCGGAGGCGGTTCACCTCTTGGTGTTTTGTTGCTACAATCTGTTCCAGTATATTTTGCATGGCAGAATAGTATTAGGCAGCGGTTTTATCCGCTTACTGCATATCAATCAATTGTTTAAATGATTGTAAAGCTTTGCCACTCTCAATCGATTCGCGGGCAATGGACATTTGCTCTTCCCAGCTCTGCTCGGGATGAATGGTGTGGAGGGCGGCAGCCGTATTGGCGAGAACAACATTTTTCTGGGCGACGGTTGCCTCGTTGCGGAGTACCCGCATAAAGATACCGGCCGCCTCATCGATGGTTTCACCACCGTGTAAATCGGCTTCATTGAGCGGTCTGCAGCCGAAGGTTGCCGGACCTACCCGTTCACGGCCATTTGGCGAATAGAGTTCTACCTCGCCGGTAAGCGAAATCTCATCGTACCCGTCGAGACCGTGCAGAATGGTATATTGCCGATTGGAGTTCTGGTAAACAGCGTGATACAGTTCCTGAACACGGGGCGAATAGACCCCCACCAGCTGATAGCGAGGCGACGCCGGATTGATCATCGGTCCCAGCATGTTAAAGAAGGTCTTGGTTTTGAGGGCGCGCCGCACCGGAGCCACATATTTCATGGCTGGGTGGAATAGAGGTGCATGCATAAAGGTAATGCCGGCCAATTCAATTTCGCGGCGCAACCTATCGGGGTTGTTGCTAAAATGGTAGCCGGCGTGTTCCAAAATGTTGGATGACCCCACCGCACTCGAAACCCCGTAATTGCCATGTTTGGCAACTTTTACCCCGGCACCTGCCAATACAAATCCTGAAAGGGTACTGATGTTAAAGGTGTTTTTTCCGTCGCCTCCTGTACCGCAAACATCAATGGTGTCGCTGTCGGATAGGTCGATCTTAATACACAGTTCCAGCAAAGCATCGCGAAACCCCGAGAGCTCGTCTGGGGTAATCTCGCGCATCAGGTAAACGGTTAGAAAAGAGGCAATCTCTATTTCAGAGTAGCGATTCTGTCCGATACCCAGCAGCACCTCAGTGGCCTCTTTACGGTTGAGAACACCATTTTGGTACAAATATTCCAGTGTATTTTTCATGCCTGCGGTTCGTTTTATAATTGCTTGTTTCTTTAAGGGAGTCCTGCACATCAGTCCCTGAAACTTGAAGGGAATTCATCTCAGGTATCAACGTTTTGGGGCAGCTAAAGTTTAAAAAGCCAATTTTCGATGATTTTTTCACCAAGAGGGGTAAGTACCGACTCGGGATGAAATTGCACTCCATGTACCCGGTATTGCCGATGTTGCAGTGCCATAATCCGTAGTTCGGCATCGACGCAGGTAACCTCAAGACATTCGGGCAACGAAGTCTGTTCAACAATCCAGGAGTGATAGCGTCCAGCATCGAACGTGTCGGGCATTTCGTCAAACAGTGCTGTTTTGGGGCCAGTGAGGCTAACCGGGGTAGCAATGCCATGCATAACCCTGTTCATATTGTGCAGCTTGGCGCCAAAGGCTTCTCCGATGGCCTGATGGCCGAGACAGACCCCAAAGATGCTTTTTGAGGGGGCAAATTGCCGGATGATGGGCAACAACAATCCGGCCTCTTCGGGTATACCGGGTCCGGGCGAAAGCAAAATTTTGTCGTAGGCCTCGAGATCCGAAAGTTGCAGCTCGTTGTTTCGCACCACATCAATGGGCTGTCCTGTAATCTTTTTCAAGGCATGTACCAGGTTGTAGGTAAACGAGTCGTAATTGTCGATTACTATGATCTTCATTCTTTTTTGGGTCTATCGTTTGTCAAATAATGGTATCCGTATTGTAAGGACACATCCCGTTTTAGGAGGCTACCGGATGTGGTTGGCCATTTCGACTGCCTTTTTAAGGGCAGCCAGTTTGTTGTTTACTTCCTGCAACTCGCTCTCTTCGTTTGAATCGGCTACTACACCGGCTCCAGCCTGATAGAACAAGGTATTTTGCTTGCTAAGGAAAGAACGGATGATAATGGCATGGTTCAGGGTTCGGTCGAAGCCAAGGTATCCAATGCAACCTCCGTAGAATCCACGCAACTGGTTTTCGTATTGATCGATGAGCTGCAGCGCCCGGTGTTTTGGGGCCCCCGAAAGGGTCCCGGCGGGGAACGATTCACCCAAAACCTTAATCAGGTTGGAATTGGGTTTCAGCTTACCCGAAACCTGCGAAACCAGGTGAATTACATGGGAGTAAAACTGCACCTCTCTGAAGGTCTCCACAGTAACCTCCGAAGCATTGCGGCTCAGATCGTTGCGGGCAAGGTCAACCAGCATTACATGTTCGGCATTCTCTTTTGGATCGAGGCAGAGTTTCTCTGCCAGCGCCTTGTCCTGCTCGTCGTTGCCGGTTCTCCTAAAGGTTCCTGCAATTGGGTGTATGTAGGCTTTTTCTTTTACAATTCTGATTTGGGCCTCCGGACTGGAACCAAAAATCCGGTATTGGCCAAAGTCGAAATAGAAAAGGTAGGGCGATGGGTTGATCGACCTCAGGGCTCGGTATACATTGAAATCGTCGCCCTCGAAGTCTTGCGCAAACTGACGGGCCATCACTACCTGAAAGACATCGCCACGGTGGCAGTGTTCCTTGCCTTTGGTCACCATGTGGCGAAACTCACTGTCCGTAATATTGGAAGTCTCATCTCCTCGTGTGGCGAAAGGCTGACCCATAAAGTTGAGGTTTACCAGCAGGTGGTGTAGGTAGTCGAGTTGCGATTTTTCGCCCTTCCCGAGGTTTTCCACCATATGAATCAGGTTTTTATGGTGGTCGATGGCGATCACATATTTGTAAAATGAGTACTTCACATCGGGTATCCGATAGCCCTCTTTTGCCGGAGACGAGAATTGAATGTTCTCGAAATACTGCACCGCATCGAAATTCATATATCCAAATAGTCCGTTGGCAGGCAGCTCAATATGGTCGCCATTGACCTCAAAGGAGCTGTAAAACTCATCCAGCAGTTGGTGCAACGGCTGCTCTGGGGTAATCTCATACGAATGTTTAGAGCCGTCGGGCAATTCAATTTCAACCTCATTGCCAGTGGCTGTAAACCCGGCTACCGGGTCGAAACAGATAAAAGAGTAGGCATTTTCATGCCCATGGTAGTCGGAACTCTCCAGCAATATCGATTTCGGATAGAGGGTCCGCAGCCGGAGATATACGCTTACCGGAGTAACGGTGTCGGCCAGAATTTTGCGGACTACCGGATTGAATACAAGCTTATCCATTGGAACAGAATCGTTAATTGGTATCAATATTTAATAACATGGTGACGTCTATCAGAAAGGGCGACCTACTCCTTCCGGTAAGTCGCCCTTCTTTGATCAACAGCGTGGTGCTTAACACGGAATTTGTGAAAAGTTTAGTTGCCACCACCAATAGTTATTCAGTTTCATAATTTTCTGCATCAAAAAGGCCCACCTCCGAAAGAAGCAGGCCAGTGTATATTGTTAATTACGCCATAGTCACATTGCTTCTTATCTGTTCAGATAAAAACGCCACCACGACCAATTTGTAATGTTTTGTCTCATTTTTTCTATTAAATCGGCTGCAAGGAAGAAATTTTTTAGATAAAATGCAATAAGTCAGGGGAAAAATAATTTTTCTTCATGCA
>CAYGIQ010000153.1:0-6379 GCA_964349885.1 uncultured Prolixibacteraceae bacterium
GTATATACCAACGGAGTGCATCATAGAATTATTTAGCAACCCTTTCGATTTTTTAAGGTTTATTAAAAAAGGTTTATATTTTTGTGAGAATTGAAAATTATTGAAAATTCATAATACTTAATTGAGAACACGATGATGAAAAAAATGAGGACTTTAACTTTGTTTGCCTTGGCTGTTTTCCTGCTTTCAGGATGCGCCGGCTTACAAAAAATGAAGAAAAATGCCGACAAAATTCAATACAGGGTAACCCCTGAAGTTTTGGAGGCACACGCTGGTAAGGTAGAGGTATCGATCGATGGCCGCTTTCCGCCCAAATACTTTAATAAAAGGGCTACCCTTACTGCCACTCCGGTACTCAAATATGCCGGTGGAGAAACTGCCTATACTCCTGTTACCGTTCAGGGAGAGAAGGTACAAGGTAACAACCGTGTAATTACCCTCGCAGGCGGCGGTAATATTACCTACAAAGATGCAGCCAGCTATTCTGAAGCTATGCGCCTATCCGAGCTTGAAATCAGAATGACGGCCAGTACAAAATCGAAAAGTCTCGACTTTAATCCTGTGGTTGTGAGCAAAGGAGTATTGGCTACCAGCACAATGGTTGCCAACTTCCCAAAAGCTATCTTGGGTGTGCGTCGTGAAGCCAACAATACCGGCAAATACGATCCAAACATCGATCCTTTCCAGAGAATAGTACCCGACGAGATGCTTGCCGACATCTATTATCTAATCAACCGCGCTGAAGTGCGTAGTACCGAAACTACTGCCCAAGATGTTCAGGCTTTGTTGGCCTACACCAAAGCAGCCAACGAAGACGATAGAAAAGACCTGAAAGGCGTTGAAGTATCTGCGTATGCTTCTCCCGACGGAGCTCTTGACCTTAACACACGCTTGTCTGCGCAGCGCGAGCGTACCTCATCAACCTTCCTTGAAAGCGAACTAAAAAAAGCAGGTATTGATGTAAATCTTCGTACACGTTATACTCCCGAAGACTGGGAAGGTTTCAAAGAAAAATTGGAAGGTTCCAATATTCAAGACAAAGAGCTCATTCTGCGTGTTCTTTCGATGTACACCGATCCTGAAGTTAGAGAACGTGAAATCAGAAACCTCGCCTCTGCCTTTACTCAGATTGCCGACGATATTCTGCCACAATTGCGCCGCGCCAAACTGCTAACCAGCGTTGATCTCATCGGAAAAACCGACGAAGAGATTCTCGCCCTTGCCAACTCAAACCCTTCTGCACTTAATCCTGCCGAATTGCTTTACGCAGCTACGCTTGTAGTAGATGCCGACAGCAAACTAAAAATCTATAATGCATTCCAAACCGTATATCCAAACGACTGGAGAGGTCCCAACAATGCAGGTTTTGTATTGGTTGGACAAATGAAATATGCAGATGCCAAACCGTTGTTCGAAAAAGCTGAACGTCTCAAAAACGATGAGCCCATTATCAAAAACAACCTTGGTGCTGTGGCCCTCAGAGAAGGCAATGTTCAGCGTGCCGAAGAGCTCTTCGGAGCTGCATCTGGCGCTGGCGACGACGTTAATTACAACCTCGGTATTGTTAGCATCATGAAAGGCGAATATGCCCGTGCAAACCAATACTTCCGGAACTTCTCGAACCCCAACACAGCGTTGGCAAAAATCATGACAGGCGACAACAACGGTGCAACCCGCGACCTCGAAAACTGCACCCGTCCGAACTGTTTCATGAAAGAGTATCTGCTGGCAGTTATTGGAGCCCGCACTGCAAAAGACAATCAGTTGTTCGAAGGCCTGAAGAAAGCCATCGAGTACAACCCAGCTATGAAGGAAAAGGCTAAAACCGATATGGAATTTGCCAAATACTTCAACAACCCACAATTCAGAGCATTGGTCGACTAAGCATTGAAGCTTATTAAGCTATAAAAAGGCTGCCTTAATAAAGGCAGCCTTTTTTATGTTTAAGGACCTGTTTATGACAGACGTCCTTTTGTGGGCCGTAAAAAAAAGCTTATTTTAAGCCTTCTAATTCTTTCACTTATTTAATCAAACAGATATGAACCATATCGACAAGTACATTCAAGAGCACAAAGATCGATTCCTCGACGAGTTGTTCCAACTCATCAGCATTCCATCAATAAGTTCCATAAAAGACCATAAGCCCGATATGTACAGGGCTGCTGAATATTGGAAGCAACTGCTGCTCGATGCCGGAGCCGACAAAGCTGGAATTTATGAAACTGCTGGCAATCCGGTAACCTACGGAGAAAAAATCATCGACCCTAAGCTGCCAACTATCCTTGTATATGGTCATATGGACGTTATGCCAGTGGATCCGATAGAGAAATGGATTACCCCTCCTTTTGAACCGGTAATCAGGGATGGTAAAATCTTTGCTAGGGGTGCCGACGATGATAAAGGTCAGAGCATGATGCACGCAAAAGCCTTCGAACTGATGGTCAGAACCAATACCCTACCCTGCAACGTGAAATTTATGATTGAAGGGGAAGAAGAGATTGGATCGCCCAATTTGGGAGCTTGGTGCGATGCCAACAAAGAGATGTTAAAGGCCGATATAATTCTGGTGTCAGATACCTCAATGTTGGCTCCGAATATGCCCAGCATAACCACCGGATTAAGAGGGCTTGCATACTGGCAGGTGGAGGTAACAGGCCCTTCACGTGACCTGCATTCCGGACTTTTTGGCGGTGCAGTGGCCAATCCAATCAACATACTCAGCAAACTGATCGCACAAATGGTGGATGACGATGGGCGCATCACCATTCCCGGGTTTTACGATGATGTATTGGAAGTAGCAGCCGAAGAACGGGCACTCTTGGCAAAAGCGCCCTTCAGCGAAGAGAAATACAAAGCAGCCATTAAGGTCGATGAACTGACGGGCGAAAAAGGATACTCCACCATGGAGAGAACCGGCATCAGGCCTTCGTTCGATGTATGTGGAATTTGGGGAGGTTATACCGGCGAAGGAGCAAAAACCGTGCTGCCCTCCAAGGCCTTCGCCAAAATCTCTACCAGGTTGGTCCCCAACCAAAACCATAAAAAAATTGAAGCGCTGTTTGCAGATCACTTTCGCGCAATTGCTCCCAAATCGGTAAAGGTTGAAGTCAGCTATCTACATGGGGGACAAGGATATGTATGTCCAATCGAGTTGCCTGCATACCAGGCAGCAGAAAAGGCATATCAGGATGTGTATGGCAAACGGCCCGTGCCGGTGAGATCTGGAGGAAGCATACCAATAATTTCAACCTTCGAACAGATTTTAAACACCAAATCGGTACTTATGGGTTTTGGACTGGAATCTGATGCGATTCATTCACCCAACGAAAACTATCCGCTCGAACAGTTTTTTAACGGTATACGAACCATCCCAAGGTTTTACAACTATTTTGCGCAACTGCATAAATAGGAAGTAATTAATCTGATAATATAAACTACTTTCGGATATGAAAAGCAGTTCGCGTTTTAAAAAAATTGCCATTAGAACAGCAGTGGTAATTGCAGCCATTGTGCTGCTGTTTATGTTGCTCGCCGGTTACAGAATCCGTGACAGGCATCCCGGATACCGGGTTGACCTTACCATTCAATCCAATGAACCCGGCCCTATTATGGCCGGGTTTGCAGCCCTTTCCATTACACCCGTAATTGAAGACACCTGGAACGATGTTGATGGAAACTCGAGGTATGAACCCAAAAAAGGAGATACCTACAACGACAACAACGGCAATGGCAAGTTCGATGCCTACTGGTTGGCAGGATTTCACAACCGCAGGCCAGCCAACGGAATCCACGATTCTGTGTGGGCACGAACGGTGGTAATCGACGATGGAACCACTCGGATTGCCATGATTTCGCTCGATGCCATTGGCCTCTTTTACGATCAGACCATTGATATCAGAAAGCGTCTGCCGGCTGATCTGGGCATCGATTACTGCATGGTGGCTTCCACCCATGTTCACGAAGCCCCCGATCTGATGGGTATATGGGGGGAATCGCCCCTTAAGAGTGGCATCAACAAAGCTTATCTTGAGATGGTAGTTGCCCAAGCAGTGGCTTCGGTCGAAGTTGCGGTTGCCGACCTCGAGGCCGTTACCCTGCGCTTCTCAATCGATGAAGACGGAGCCCTTCCAACCGTAAAGGATACCCGAATGCCTATCGTACACGACCCGGCTATATACCTGATGGAAGCCGTTAGAGCCGATGGGGCAACCAAAGGCACAATGGTTTCGTGGGCCAACCACCCGGAGACACTGTGGAGTGGAAACCTGCTTATTACTTCCGACTTTCCCCATTTCTTCCGACAAGGAATTGAAGAGGCAAAAGGAGGCATCTGTGTCTATTTTAATGGAGCAATAGGAGGTCTGATTACTACCCATCCAACCGTAACCATAGTGCATCCGCATACCGGTGAGGAGCTGAAAGAGGCTACCTTTGCCAAAGCAGAGGCACAGGGCATAATTTTAACCGAGCTTTCGCTTGCAGCCATGGAGCAGCCTTTTGACAGTCTGTCGCATGGAAGTATCGAACTGGCAGCCGAAACATTTACCCTAGCGTTTAAAAACAGAATGTTCCGAATGGCTGCCGTTATTGGACTCATGGAACGTGGTATGCGTGGCTGGTTTCAGGTAGCCACTGAAATGGCCGTTATTAAGTTGGGCCCCCTATCCCTGCTAACCATTCCGGGTGAAATTTATCCCGAAATTGTAAATGGTGGTATTGAAGCCCCAGAAGGTCAAGACTTTGAGCTCTCGCCAGTAGAAATACCCCCACTTCGGGAGTTGATGCCAGGAAGTTTCAAGATGGTCATCGGACTGGCCAACGACGAAATTGGGTATATAATACCTAAGAGCCAGTGGGACAACAAAGCTCCTTGGCTATACAATTCGGAGCGGGCAACTTATGGTGAGGTAAATTCACTCGGACCCGAAACTGCACCGGCGATTCATGGTAAAGCGGTTGAACTTCTGAATCGGTTGGCAGGCAAGTAAGGCATAGGTTGCTTACTGAGTGCAAACCAAGCATGCTCGCTTTCAATAAAAAGAGCCTTGCTGATAATCCGAAACTTCCATTATGCAATGGACATTTATTGCCCGCTACTGTTTTTTGGCCAGTTTAAGTGCCTCCGTTAAGGTGTAATATTTTACCAGTATATTGGGTACCTCCCACTCAGGCATACTACCCGAAACCAAATAATTCAGATACTTTTCGGCAACCTTGGTAAAATGGGCCTCGTGCCCTACCTTATACAATTGCGGAATTGCAATGCTCCATTGTCTGTCGGAAAGTCGCACCAGCTCAATGCCGGGATATGCAGCAGCCAGCTGTTCTCCAACCGCAAGGGTCAGATGATTGGCAAAATCCTCGGAAGTTTGATCCTGCAAGGGTTCAATATAGAGGGTAGGCTGAAAATTCTCTTCTGCTCCCTGCCTGATAATGATGTTGCATTTGGTTCCGCGCATGATAGAATAGTGGGTGTCGCCCGTTCCGGGTGGTGCTTCAAAATCCCAGATTACCGAAACCTTAGAATGAATGCCCCTGAGGCGGTAATTGATCTCACCATTGCTGTAAACCTTAAGCACACCATTGTCAACATCCTTATTAAGATAGTTGGGATAATCAGCCAAACCGGTAACTTTTTGAAACATTTCGGGGGTAAGATCTGTCGTCCAGCGGCTGGCAGAAACCAGCTCTACATCATTTTTATCGAGGGTCTGATCTGGAAAAGCTGCCCACTGAATCAAATCGACCAGGTGGGTAGTTACATCAACGATTCCCTCTCCCTGCTGATCTACATCGAAATACCATGCTGGTCTGATAAGCGGACTCCCCGACACCATTTTTGAAAAATGGTGGACACTCTCCTTCGTGATGGCAGGGGCTTCAAGAGTACCAACCTGTAATTGTCCGAAAACCGATTCGATAAGCGAAAGTTCACGCTGCAATACGGTTGTAATTTCGTACCGTTCGGTCATAATATCGTATAGTAAAACCCCATTTGCTTCGGCCTTACGGAAAGCATCCTCCAGTAAAGCATAGCTTTCGGGCGTAATAACCATAGGCTTATCGGCCAAAACATTCAAACCCGTTTCGACCGCCCGTAGAATATATTCGGTTTTCTTGGCATTGTTGCCGGCGACCACCATAACATTGCCCGCTTTCTCAGAAATCATGCGATCGAAAAAATCATTGCCCCGATAAATGTCCAACTGCCAATTGGTGGGATTGTCGGGACGCTGATTGAAACCTTCGATACGGGCAATATGGCCTTCCAGGTCAGGTCCTTCGGGGGGCATACACCTTCACGTTAGGATCAACCTGATCCAACGAAAATTTCTGCACCAGGGCAGCATGAAAATGGCCCGGGTCGAGGGTGATAATC
>CAYGIQ010000154.1:0-5969 GCA_964349885.1 uncultured Prolixibacteraceae bacterium
GGATATTATACATGTTTATACAAATGTAAAGAAAAATAAACAATTGTTCACAGTTATTGACATAGAAACCACCGGGAATTCCTATAAATTTGGGAGTATTACCGAAATTGCCGTCGTTTCTTTCAATGGAAATGAAATCACCGATGTTTTTGAATCGTTGGTGAACCCGGGTATAGATATTCCATTGCCCATCACCCGACTTACCGGCATCACCAACCAAATGGTTAAAGGAGCACCTTTTTTTTATGAAATTGCGCGCACTATTGTGGAACTAACCGCATCAAAAATATTTGTGGCCCACAATGTTACTTTTGATTACAAATTTATTCAGCAAGAGTTCAGCAGACTGGGTTTCGATTTTCAGCGAAAAAAAATTTGTACTGTGCAAATGTCGCGAAAATTGATTCCGGGCCATCCATCCTACTCCCTAGGAAAACTTTGCGGTGATTTGGGCATTTCTGTCGAAAACCGTCATCGTGCTCTGGGTGATGCAATGGCAACGACCCAATTGCTTAAAATGCTGCTCGAGAAAAATTCGCGGGCGACCGAAGCTAAAGCAGGACAAGGCGTTTTACGACTGTTCTGAAGTGGAATCGTCTTGCAGTGCTGTTTCTGGATTCTCTTGGTCTTCAAAATTAAGCATACCTTTTTCGTGCAAGATGTTGTACCAGAGGATTATTTTCTTGATATCGGAAGTATAAACCCTGTCCTGATCGTATTCTGATATCACCTCACCAAAGTAGCGTTTTAAAGCCTTGTCATCGGCTTTGGCATTGATGGCAGCAGCGCCTTTTTCATGCGCATATACCCGTTGCAATACTTTGCTCAACGGCAAATCACTTCCGGTGGTGTATATCGCAATGTCTTCGAGTGAGCTTATTTTGGCTGTCTGCCCAACAGGAATTCGTTTGCCTGTAGTTAAGGATTCAACGATAACACGGTTTTTGGCCTCTGCCACCATTTTGAAAAGTCCGGGCTGTCCGGAAATGGAAAGTATACCTTTTAACATGATCAGCTTAATTTGATGCGAAGATATAAAAAATCAGATTTGCTTGAGGTCGCCGAAAGCCCTCTTCTGGTCCAGATTTTGGTATTAGCGGTATTGTATTCCGAATTTAATCCATCTTCCGGGTTGCGTTATGTTCCCAAAATCATAATAGACCGAATTGCCCAAGTTGGTGGCCGATACAAATAATTCTACCCTCTTTATATTCCATGCCACTTTCCCGTCGAGCAACCAAAATGGCTGGAAATTCATTTCGGTGGGCTGTGTGCCAATATATCCAGTGTAACTACCCGATCGATTGGTATAGGTTAGGTTCCATTGGGCCGAAAGGTTGTTGGCAATGCTGTGGTTTATTCCAAAACTAAGTTTGTGGCGAAGATGATCGGCAATATAATAGGAGATAAAGCCCTCCTCGTCTTTTTGAAGATTCTGGGTGTTGAACCCTGCCGAAATATGTTTGATGAAGCTATGAGCGCCATACAAAAGGGAGGGGAAGAGTTCGATCTGCGCGGAAATGCCCTTGGCAATCATTGTCCCATGGTTGGTTGTCGACCATTTGACTTCGTCGGGTCGTCGGACCCAATCGATCAGATCTGTTCCCTTTTGCCGAAAAAGGGAGATCGACCCTCTGGCTCCGCGGGTTTTTAATTTAATGCCGGTATCTAGATGAAGTACCTCTTCGGGTCTAAGATTTGGATTGCCGATATTGGTAGGCCCATTGTAATAAAGATCTGTAAAGGTAGGCAGACGCAGCGATTTCCCTACTGAACTGTACCACGACCACATTGGGCTTAGATTCATAGCAATGTCTAAGCCCGGAAAAAACTTCCAGTTGTTTGAGGCACTGTCAAATTTGTATCCCATTACACCCGCATTGGCCTGAAATTTTCCTACAATAATGGAGTGGTCAGCAAATAGGGAAAGACCTATGCGTGAGGTTTTTCGGGTGTAAAAGGCTTCCTCGCCCGGGACCCTTACCGGATCTTCAATTGGGCTTCCCAGTACATTGCTTAAAATCATTTCATTGCGAACCTCGATGCCTACCGTTGTCTTGCCTGCCGTGTGTGAAAGGTGGGCATTGGCATACGCTCCAGAGGCAGTGGATCGGTGGTGGTTGTGGCCTGCATACCATGCGGGGGCGTCGTATCTGAATAGCTCAAATCGGTCGTAGTTGGTGCGCAGGTATGCAGCTGCAGTGAAGGGGACCAAAATCTTTCCCGACCACCTAGCCGACGAGAGATGGGTAAGCGTTTCTTCAAACTGGTCGGGGTAGAGGGCTGTATAAAAGGCATTTGCACCGAAAGCTTTTTTAAGCAACGAGGTCTGAAGATCGAGGGTACCCCCGGCGACTGAACCCTGGGATTGTAAAAATAGATTTCCGGTTAAAAAATCGGTGTTTTGTATGTATCCATCCGATTTTTTTGCCTGCATCGCTGCCAGGGTCGAAAATTTGCCAGTGATGAGGGTTCCTGCAAGATTGGCATCACGAAATCCATGGCTACCCAAGACGAGACTGCCTTGGTGTGAGTTTTTTGTTCCCGGATTGGTTACTATATTGATCGCTCCCGAGAAGGCATTCGGACCATACAGTCTGGAGCCGGAACCTTCTAGTATCTCAATCCTTTCGATGATAGCGTGGGGGATTGGCAGGTTTAGGTTGTGGTGTCCGGTTTGTGGGTCAGATACGTTGATGCCATTTACCATGATTAGGGTTTGATCGAATGATCCACCCCTTAGTGCAATATCTGCTTGAATTCCTTCAGGTCCGCGCTGCCTGAGGTCGACACCCGGCAGATGCCTGAATACTTCAGGAAGCGAAGAAGCCGCCCCCGCCTGAAGCGTCTCCTTTCGAATAACGGTGACTGCCCTGACTGCTTCGGAATAGACTGCAGGGGACCTGAGTGCTTCGACCGAAATCTCTTCAAGCTCATATTGATTGACTACCTTTAGGGTGTCTGATTCACGGGTCTGGCCATTTCCTTGAATGGGCGATGCCAAATGATAAACTACCGCCAAAACGCCTATCCTAACAAGCCGGCCCAAAAAACTGAAAAGCGCGTATGATTTTCCGGACCAACGTCTAAATGTCCGTGGTGTATTCATCTGAAACGTCTGCAATGGCATATCCTAATTTATTAGTTGAGCGCTATTTTTCGACAAATATAGGATATTAGTGTATCGCACGATGGTGCTTTGAATGTGTGTTTTGCTCCTTCCGGCTTTCCTTGGAAGACCACTTTTCAGCAATTCCGACTGAATCGAACGGCGTAATTCCACTCAAATATTGCTTTCCAATGCACTCTGGGGTTCCGATTATTTGCATAGGATGCTATCTAATGATCTGCTATTTAGATACTTATTTGACTTATAGGCTAAGGCTATAGGGTATAGACAAAATTTACTAAAAAAATACTTATAAATCCTTTATTTTTGTTTTGCTTTTCCTAATTTTGCTTAAACAAAAACTTAAAAATACCGCCATGACTCAAGTACAGTTTAACAATGCCCTGATGGGACTTAGTGACAAACTTCACTACTATGCTTTGAGCCTGACTTCAGATAGTGAGAAGGCCAACGACCTGTTGCAGGAGACTTTCCTCAAAGCGCTCACTTATCGTGATAAATTTGCCCAAAACACCAACTTTAAGGCGTGGATTTATACCATAATGAAGAATACCTTCATCAATGACTATCGTCGTAATATCAAAACCAGAAATGCATTTGATGGTGCAACTGGCGATTACCACCTGACCATGAGTAAGGACAAAACCTATCCGTCGCCCGACTCAATATATGGTACCGATGAAATTAACAACACCATTATGGCGCTTGAAGACGAGTACCGGATCCCATTCACCATGTTTTTAGAAGGTTACAAATACAAGGAAATCGCCGAAGAGCTGAACCTGCCGTTGGGGACTGTCAAGAGCAGAATTTTCTTTACCCGTAAAAAACTTGAGAAGTCGCTTAGCGAGTACGCTCCTAACTAATGGTTAATCAATGATAAGAGTTGCATTGCTCTTGGCCAAGGGGTTCGAGGAAATCGAAGCCATCGCCACGGTCGACATTCTCCGAAGGGCAGGCATTGCCATTTCTCTCGCTTCTATTGAGGACAACTTGTTCGTTGACGGTGCCCACAATATCAGAATTATTGCCGATGTGATGTTCGATGATTTGGATGTAAATTCCCTCGAAATGGTAATACTCCCCGGAGGTATGCCCGGATCCTCGCGGTTATTGAAGCATTCAGGGGTTATCAAGCTGATTCAAATGATTGAAAAGTCTGGTAAATTCCTTGCTGCTATTTGCGCAGCCCCAATCGTTTTGGCCGAAGCAGGCGTTCTTATAAATAAAAACGCAGTCTGCTACCCTGGGTTCGAACCCCAGCTCGGTGGTGCCAATTTGGTGCAAAACGGAGTGGTGGTAGATGGGTCGATCATTACCGCTAAGGGTGTTGGATTGACATATGCCTTTGCTTTTGAACTTGTATCCATTTTGGTGGGTAAGGAAATTGCAAAAGAAGTACAGCGAAAAATGCTTATTCCCGATACCCTCAGCTCATAACCCAGTTAATTCCTGTTTCATTTGCCGAATAATGCCATTCGGATTGTTGTCGGAAAAAATAAAATTGCCAGCCACCAGAACGTCTGCCCCAGCCTCAACCATTAGTTTACCGGTGGTGAAATTGATACCTCCATCAACCTCAATTAAACATTCCGGGTTTTTAAGACGGATCAGCTCCTTAAGTTTTATGACTTTTTCGTAGCTGTTTCCAATAAATTTCTGGCCCCCAAAACCCGGATTTACCGACATTATAAGTACCATATCCAAATCCGCTATGATATCTTCGAGCAGATGCACCGGTGAGTGGGGGTTAAGACAAACACTGGCTTTTGCGCCCCCTTTTTTGATGCGTTCGATGGTACGGTGTAAATGTGGGCAAGTTTCAATATGAACGGTTAGAATGTCAGCTCCGGCAGCAATATACCGTTCAATATAATTATCCGGATTTATTGTCATAAGATGCACATCAAGAGGCTTTTGAGCAATGGTTTTGATGTGTTCAAGAATGGGAAAACCGAACGAAAGATTCGGAACAAAAACGCCATCCATTACATCCACATGTATCCAGTCGGCATCGCTCTTGTTGAGCATTTCAACATCGGATGCCAAATGATTAAAATCGGCCGAAAGAATAGAGGGTGCAATTAGATGTTGTTTCATATAGGCGTGGATTACTGCCCCAGATAGGAGCGTAACAATCTGTTACGGTATTGATTCTTAAGCTTTTTAATCGCTTTTTCTTTAATTTGCCTTACCCTTTCCCGCGTTAAACCATAAGCCAGCCCAATCTCCTCGAGCGTAAACGGTGGGTGATTGTTCAGACCGAAATAGTGTCGCAAAATATCCGCTTCATTCTGGGAGAGGGTCGAAAGGGACCTTTCTATTTCCTCTCTGAGAGAGTCGCTGATTAATCCGGTGTCCGGACTGGGAGCATCGTTGTTTAATAAGATGTCGTAAAGGTTGTTGCTTTCCTCATCGCCAATCGGAGCATCCATTGAAACGTGGGTGCCTGCAATATTGAGTGAATCTTCAATTTGTTCAATTTGAACGTTGAGAATGGCCGCCATCTCATCTGAAGTGGGTTCACGCTGAAACTCTTGTTCGAGCTGGCTAAAGGTTTTATTGATTTTGTTGATAGATCCAATTCGGTTAAGGGGTAACCTTACAATTCTGGCTTGTTCAGCCAATGCCTGAAGAATCGACTGTCGAATCCACCAAACGGCATAGGAGATAAACTTAAAACCACGGGTCTCGTCGAACCGCTCAGCTGCTTTTATGAGACCCATATTGCCTTCATTGATTAAATCGGGTAGGCTTAGTCCTTGGTTCTGATACTGTTTGGCAACCGAAACTACAAATCTAAGGTTGGCATTTATGAGCTTCTCCAGCGCATCCCTAT
>CAYGIQ010000154.1:5979-6372 GCA_964349885.1 uncultured Prolixibacteraceae bacterium
TATTGCCTCGCTTGATTTCCTTTGCAAGCTCAACTTCTGTGTCGGTCGAAAGTAATTCCAGTTTGCCGATTTCGTGTAGATACTTATCCAAAGATAAGGTATCGCGGTTGGTCACTTGTTTTGAAATTTTAAGCTGACGCATCTTGGGACTACATTCTGTTTTACATATAATAAGGAATGTGCGTTGTGAAAATAGCTAAAATAAATCAATCTTCACGGCCTTGAAAAAAAAATGGGAGAGTGTTAAGGTTTGATAGAAGGCAAAATGACTGAAAATATGTTGCATTTTGTAGTTGTTCAACCAATTATTTTTATATTTGCAAAGGTTTTATGTAGTAATCAGGGACAATCCATTTTGTTTTAGGTTAGTTTTTATCTTAAGGTCTCCTTGAT
>CAYGIQ010000155.1:0-6276 GCA_964349885.1 uncultured Prolixibacteraceae bacterium
TTGGTTTTAATTCCTGTATAATCGTTTCACTAAATTCAAAAAATATCAAAAGTTATATAATCAACCAAATTAAAGTTGATTTTATAAATTATCCATATCCCTGGATCGAATCAATTTTGTGGATTGATCAAATCAGGTTGGCCGATAAAAAAGATATTGCTGCAATGAAACTGGCAGCTTTTGCCGGTAGGGGAACGAAAAAAGATTTTTAAGATATTTATTCATTGCTAAATTTCTATTCGTTGGAGGAGATGCTTGGTTTTTATCTCCGTAAGTTTTCTGACGGATCGGAGTTTATGGTACTGAAAAGTCTTACTTATTATAAAGATGCTGAAAAAGAAGCCTCACCAATCTTGTTGTGGGATATCAATTGGGAATTGGTAAAATCAACGCTAGTGTACGAAACCAAAAAGTTAATTGATTCGAGATAGCCGATTTCCTCGACCGGCCTAATTATTAATCTGTGTTTACCGGTCACCGTTCACCATATCTGCGACAATCTTGGCCGAGGCCAGGCAAAGGGGAATGCCTCCGCCCGGATGGACACTGCCTCCTGTGAAGTACAATCCTTTTACCTTACGACTAAAATTGGGATGCCGCTGAAAGGCCGACAACCTGCTGTTCGACGAGGGCCCGTACAGCGATCCATGCCATGAGCCGGTTCTCGCCTCAATCGATACCGGATCGAGGTGGGTCTCATAAACGATGCGCGAGGCTATAGCATCCCCCAGCGACTGCTCCAGCCTTGCCAGAATTCGGCTTCGGGCCTGCGCTACCAGATCGGGCCACGACTGCCCCCTGTTCTCAGGGGCATTCACCATAGCAAACCAGTTTTCGCACCCTTCCGGAGCATCTTCTGCACTGTTTTTCGAACTGATGTAAAGATACACCGTAGGATCGTCGGCCAAAGTGTAGTGCCCAAACAGATGGTCGAACTCCTTCCGATAGTCGTCGGAGAAGAAGATGTTGTGCACATCGAGCTGCGGAAACGTCCCCTTTACGCCCCAGTAGAAGATGATGGCCGAACTCGACATCTGCTGCCGGCCGATCTTCCGCAGCTTCCGGGCATCGGGCATAAGCTTGCTGTAAAACTGGTAGATATCGGTGTTGTTGACCACCACCCCGGCCTGATGAAACCCACCGCCGGCCGTTACGCCCACCACCCTGCTCCGTTCCTGATGCACCTGCTCCACGGGGGTGTTGAAGTAAAAGGCTACCCCTAACCGCTCCGCCTGTCGAACCAGCGCTTCCACAATGGTGTACATGCCCCCGTCGGGGAGCCATGCCCCCAGATTGTGCTCCAGGTGTGCAATAACCCGCAAAGTAGCCGGTGTCTGATAAGGGTCAGAGCCATTGTAGGTGGCGTAACGGTCGAACAGCTGCACGAGGTACCGGTTGCCTATAACCTTTTCGTGGTGCCGGTGAAGCGACGTAAACGCCTTTAACCGGTGCAGCCCGAACAGGGCAGGAAGGTTGCTGCGACGAAAGAGCGATCGCAGTCGGTGCAGCGACCGAAAGATGAAGACCGGGGCAGTGAGCCGGTAAACTCCGGCCGTGTCGCGTAAGTAGCGTTCTAACCGTGTGGCCGGCACGCCCGTGGTGCGTTCGGCCTCCTTGCACAACGCTTCGGGGTCGGCCCAGGCATCGAACTGCATTCCATCGCGCCAAAAATAGCGGGTAATTACCGGCAACCGGTGTACCCCAAATTGCAGGTCGCTATCGAGCAGCTCCAGCACCAGCTCCGGCAGGGTAAAAAGCGACGGTCCGGCGTCGAAGCGAAATCCGCTCCCCCGTATCTCCCCAAGTTTGCCACCGGGCCTATCGGTGGCCTCGAATACCTTAACGGAATAGCCCATGCGCGCCATCCGAATGGCCGTTGCCAGTCCGCCTACTCCGGCGCCAATTACTATGGCCTGCTGCATGCTAAAAAAATTATTGGTGGTGGCGAAAGTTACGCAAATTTGCCTCCCAACCCCCCATGGCGAGGGCAAAAAGAGTTATCAATACTGCCATAACCGACCCATAAACCATCGGAAGAACAGTTGCTCGTTTAAAAATTTAGAATCATTTTAATTTCAGCATAACCAGACCATTCCGCTTTTTTGTCTATTTTTGCCCCCACAATTTGAACAATTGAAAAAATAATTCGGAAACACCATGTTTACATTCGGACTGTTCAGCACGCACATGCCCTACGTAGCAATGGTGGTTTTCTATGGCCTCTACTTTCTCTTTGCGGCTCCCGGAAGCGTACCGTTTTTCGCTGCACAGATCGACGAAGAACCCGATGCCACCGAGCAACTGCAATCTTCGGCTGATGCCGACAACCAGAATGCTGCAACTTTTTTGGCCGCATCGCATAAGGCGGTAAACCACAACATACCCCCCCTTCGCCTACTTTTCGAACGCAACTTCTACGCCCCACTGGCAAGAGGTTCCTGCCACCAGGGACTCGCCTCGGCATGGCCGACCCGGCCTCCACCTTTTTGGTCGTAACAAGCCGACAGCCATTCTTGCAACCCAGGGAGGCTGACCTGCATCCAACCAGATGCTTTCCATCTATTGATTATTCTCGCCAACCTTTTCGAAGGTGCGCATAACCGCAGCGCTGCTGCCGGGAATCGCTCCACATCGAAATTTTCCAAGCGCGATAACCTTAGATTCGGCCTTTTTGCATTAAGCTGTGTTTTGCGAAAAGAAACCCAATTCCTTTTCGTTTCAAACAGGGCAAATTCATCTGACCTTTGAAAAAAAACTGACATGAAATCACACATACTTTCCCTACTGCTTATCAGCTTCCTGTTTTCGGCCAATGCCCAGGACCTTTACGAACCCGACCCCGATACCACCAAGATCCGCAACCTGCGGCTCGACGAGATTACGGTGCGTTCACCCAAATACAACTCCAACGTGTTTCAGCTGCCCGCAGCAGCAACCATGATGCCCGCACGCATCATCGAAAATTATCAAATTACCAACCTTACCGATATTTCCGGACTGGTACCCAACTTCTTTATGCCCGACTATGGCTCCAAACTCACCTCGCCGGTCTATATCCGCGGTATCGGTACCCGAATCAATACCCCTTCGGTGGGCCTTTATGTCGATAACATTCCCTATTTCGAAAAATCGGCTTTTAACTTCGATTTCTTCGACCTGGAGCGCATCGAGGTACTGCGTGGCCCTCAGGGCACCCTATACGGCCGCAATACCATGGCCGGATTGGTAAACATTTTCACTGCAGACCCGTCGCCCGAAGCGCGCGAAACCTCCCTCCGCCTTTCGTATGGCAACTACAACCAGGTAAACACCAGCCTGCTGCACAATCAGCCCCTCAGCCAGAAACTGTCGATGATGATGAATTTCAATCAGCTGCACAACGGTGGCTTTTATACCAACAACTTTAACGATGAAGTGGTGGACAAACTCAACAGCTACTCAGGCCGCATGAAGTTGCTTTATACCCACGACGAGAAACTGCGCATGCAGCTCAATCTGTCGTTCGAAAACAGCGAACAGGGTGGTTATCCCTATGCCATCTACGACCGCAATACCCAAAAAGCCAACCCCATCAATTACAACCACCCAAGCGGCTACAACCGCGATCTCCTATCGGCAGGGCTCAACGTCGAGCGCGTGGGCAATTCTTACCGCTTCAGGTCGGTAACCTCATATCAATACATAGACGACCTGCAGGATATTGACCAGGATTTTACACCCGCCAATATGTTTGTGGTGGAACAGCTGCAAAATCAACACATGGTATCGCAGGAGCTTTCGGTACAAAGCCTCGAAAACGACCGCTACGAATATGTAACCGGAGTTTTCGGTTTCCACCAAACCCTCGATAAGACGGTCGATGTGAATGTAATCCCACAAAATGTTGTGGATGCCCGTACCTACTTCAACACCAATTCAGGCCTTGCCTTCTTCCACCAAAGCACCCTCAAGTTTGGCCAATTCTCCCTTAGTGGCGGTATCCGTGCCGATTATGAAAAAGCCACCATCGACTATGTGCAAACGCTGTTTGTAGCCGGAAATCCCCGCCCCATGGCTGCGGTGGAAAGCAGTCTCGACTTCTTTGAGATTCTCCCAAGGGTTGCCCTGCAATACAATGCTTCGGGTAATTTTGCCCCCTATGCCACCATCACCAAGGGTTACAATGCCGGCGGATTCAACACCACCTTCGAGCGCGACGAGGATCGCTCGTTCGAACCAGAGCAGAGCTGGAATTACGAAGTGGGTCTTAAAGCCCGTTTCCTCGACAACCGGCTCTTCACCAACCTTGCACTCTTCAACATCGACTGGCAAAATCAGCAGATTTATCAGCCTGTGCCCAGCGGACAGGGTTCGATGCTGAAGAATGCCGGAAAATCAAACAGCAAGGGTTTTGAACTGGAAGTGAAGGCAGTTCCGGCCGCCAACTTCGAGATCTGGACCACCCTTGGTTACAACAAGGCTACCTTTGTAGAGTATATCCGCAGTGCCACGCTCGACTACAGCGGCAATTTTCTGCCCTATGTACCTGAATTCACCACCAGCATCGGGGGCAACTACACCATCAATGTAAACCGCAAGATGCTGCAGAAAGTGCACCTCTACTCCGTATATCAGGGCTTCGGAAAGCATTACTGGAGCGAAGACAATTCAGCCTGGCAGGAATACTACGGACTGCTCAACAGCAGAGTGACATTTGCCACCAATAAAGTAGAACTTTCGTTCTGGGGCAAGAACCTGCTCAACGAAACTTTTAACACGTTCTATTTCTCTGCCCTTGGCAATGCTTATGCTCAGGTAGCGCCACCCGCCTCTATGGGCCTGGCCCTCAAGTTCACTTTCTAACAACCGGTTATGGCAAAAAAGGAACTCGATAAATACTTTACGCTGCTGAGCCTCTATCTGGCCCAGAGCATCCCGATGAGCTTTTTCTCTACCGTGGTACCGGTGATTATGCGCATGGAGAACTACTCGCTCGAGTCGATTGGCTACCTGCAGCTGATTAAGCTGCCCTGGATTGCCAAGTTCTTCTGGGCGCCCTTCATCGACCATACCAGCAAAAATCTGGGGCACTACCGCCGCTGGATTCTCGCTTCGGAATTTTTCTACGCCATCGTTATTGTGGCCATCGGGTTCCTGAACCTGCAAACCGACTTTATAACCATCGTAATTCTGATGGTGATCGCATTTACCGCCTCGGCCAACCAGGACATTGCCACCGACGCTTTTGCCATTCTGTCGCTCAAAAAGAGTGAACGCAGCATCGGCAACAGCATGCAGTCGGCCGGCAATTTCCTGGGGACGATGGTCGGAAGCGGTATCCTGCTGGTAATCTATTCCTACTACGGATGGTCGAACCTGCTCTTTGGCCTCGCCGCGCTGGTGCTGCTCGCCCTCATTCCGTTAATGCGGTACAAACTCCCGCAGGACAAAACCGACCACCGCTCAGGCAAACAGGTGTCGTGGCTCGATTTCGCCCACTTCTTTAAACAGCAGGGTATTTGGCGGCATGTACTGCTGCTGCTCATCTTCTATGCGGGTATCATCGGTATCCTCACCATGCTGAAACCCTATCTGGTCGATCTGGGCTACTCCATCAAACAGATTGGCCTTATTGTGGGTATTATGGGAACCGGTGCCGGTGCCCTTATGACCCTGCCCGCAGGCATCTATATCAGACGCAATGGGATGCGCAAAACCCTAATGGTGCTGCCCATCCTTAACCTGCTGGTGGCCGTTTACTTCTCGGCCCTTACCTTTACTTCCAACCCTCCGTGGATGGTTTACCTGGGCATCATCCTGCTCTGGTCGGCCTACGCCATCTCATCGGTATTTGTGTTTACCCTATCGATGGGGGTGGTGCGCAAAGGCAAGGAGGGAACCGACTTCACCGTTCAGATTGTACTTACACACCTTAGCAGCCTCATCATTTCGGTGGCCAGCGGAAAGGTGGCCGATATGATTACTTACCGCGGTCTTTTTATTGCAGAAGCCATCCTGGGGGTAGTGGTACTGATACTGCTTTACTTCCTCTACAACGAAAAGTTTTACGAGCGGAATGAACATAACTGATTATCTCATAGAAAAATACAATGTGCCGGTGCCACGCTATACCAGCTATCCGCCGGCCAACTTTTTCACCGACCACTTCGGGGAGACCGACTATCGTGCCGCCATTGAAGCATCGAACGAGGCTGCTTCGCCGCAAAACATTTCGCTCTATCTGCACATCCCATTTTGCAGTCAGCTTTGCCATTACTGCGGATGCAATACCCACAT
>CAYGIQ010000156.1:0-6233 GCA_964349885.1 uncultured Prolixibacteraceae bacterium
TAACTATTACAACCCCTGGTTCATCCGAAATGGATGAGTTGGCCACCGTGTTTAAAATTGAACTACAATGATTAGGATTAAGATAGGCATACTAATATGTTTTATACTGCATAGCTTCAACTTACAAGCTCAGGACAAGCTATACAAAAATCAGTTTCCAATATCGGACGTGAAGCTGCTCGATGGGCCGTTTAAACATGCCCGCGACCTGAACCTTCAGGTTCTTATGAAGTACGATGTTGACCGTTTGTTGGCGCCTTACCGCAAGGAAGCCGGATTGCCCGAAAAAGCAAAAAGCTATCCCAACTGGGATGGTTTGGATGGACACATTGCAGGCCATTACCTCACGGCCATGGCCATGAATTACGCGGCCACCGGGAACAAAGAGTGCAAAAGGCGCATGGAATACATGCTGTCGGAACTCAAAGCCTGCCTCGATGCGAATGCAAAAAACAACCCCGAATGGGGAGTAGGCTACATAGGCGGTTTCCCCAATAGTGCAAAACTTTGGTCGGCATTTAAAAAAGGCGATTTCGGTATTTATCATTCGTCGTGGGCCCCTTTTTATAATTTGCATAAAATGTATGCCGGGTTAAGGGATGCATGGCTTTATTGTGGGAACGAAGATGCAAAGTCGTTATTTTTAAGTTTTTGCGATTGGGGTATCCACATCACTTCTACTTTTACCCAAGAGCAGATGCAATCGGTACTTAACATGGAGCATGGCGGCATGAACGAAACTTTTGCCGATGCCTACCAAATAACGGGCGATGAAAAATACCTGATAGCCGCGAAAAGGTACTCGCACAATATGTTTCTCGATCCTTTGTCGCAAGGGATTGACAATCTCGACAACAAGCACGCCAACACACAAATACCCAAGTTCATTGGCTTTGCACGTATTGCCGAACTTTCGGGCGACAAAAAGTACGAAAACGCCGGCCGTTTCTCGTGGGAGACCATTGTACAAAACCGTTCGTTGGCTTTTGGGGGCAACAGCCGGAGGGAGCATTTCCCAAGCGTAGAGTCATGTGGCGATTACATCATTGACGTAGATGGCCCCGAGTCGTGCAACTCCTACAACATGCTGAAATTGACAGAAGATTTGTTCAGGATGCAGCCCACGGCTCATTATGCCGATTACTATGAACGTACCGTATTCAACCATATTCTTTCCACACAACATCCCGAACATGGTGGATACGTGTATTTTACAACGGCACGGCCACGGCATTACAGGGTTTATTCGGCCCCGGAACAGGCCATGTGGTGCTGCGTGGGAACGGGCATGGAGAACCATGGAAAATACAACGAATTCATTTATACCCACTCCGGCGATTCGCTGCTCCTTAACCTGTTTATTGCATCGGAACTCGACTGGAGAGCCAAAAAGGTAACAATCAGGCAGGAGACCAAATTCCCTTACGAAGGCAAAACCAAGCTTACCGTAACAAAAGGCTCGTCGGATTTTAATCTGATGGTACGCTTCCCGGGTTGGGTGAAAAAAGGGGAACTCAAAATTACCGTAAACGGCAAAGAAGTTAAGCACAATGCGCTTCCTTCATCATATGTGGACATCGACCGGAAATGGGAAAAAGGCGATGTGGTTGAGGTGACAATGCCCATGCACAGTAGCATTGAGCGTTTATCCAACGTGCCCGATTACATTGCATTTTTGCACGGGCCCATTTTGCTGAGCGCAAAAACAGGCTCCGATGATTTAAGGGGTTTGGTTGCCGGCGACGGACGCTGGGGGCAGTACCCGGGAGGAAGACTGTTCCCGATCGATCAGGCGCCCATCCTTATCGAAGATGATATTGATAACATTGCCGGTAAGTTGGAACCAGTAAAGGGCGAACCTTTGAATTTTACGCTCAACGTAAAAATGATCAACCCAATTAATGTAAAGCTGACGCCTTTCTCAAAAATTCACGACTCAAGGTACATGATGTACTGGTTGGCACTTACCAATTATGGTTATAAGGCTTACCTCGATTCGCTTACAAGCATTGAAAACCGCAGGATAGAAATAGAGAGCCGTACCATCGATTTTGTGGCAACCGGCGAACAGCAACCCGAAACCGACCATGCCATGCAAAGCGAGCATTCTAACTCGGGCAACAACCACAATGAATTCTATCGCGAAGCAGGCAGGGGCGGCTATTTCAGCTACGAAATGAAAACAAACTCCGAAACCGGCCTCAGGCTGATGGTGCGCTACTGGGGCGCCGAATGGGGGGGGCGTAAGTTCGATATTTACATCGACGATGAAAAGCTGCTGACCGAAAACAATACCGGACGTTGGAACCAGTCGAAGTTTTTCGATTTGGAGTATGAAATTCCGGAGTCGATGGTAAAGGGTAAGGAGAATATAAGGGTTAAGTTCCAGGCTTTGCCTGGCAATACGGCTGGTGGAGTTTATTTTATCAGATTGCTTAGGGCTGGTAAGAAGGAGCAGAATACGAAAGGATAAATGAATACATTCGATATGAAGATACCGTTTTTTTTCATTATAGCTCTGATGTTAATGGGAGTTGGATCGCTTAACCCATTAACGGCAAAAGAAACACAAACTGTTAGGGTTGTTGAAGATGGTGGTACCGGTGCCTATAGCGCCATTATGCACACCGATGGTTCATTGCTGACCCATACTATATTCAGGCCCAAAGACCTAAGTGCTTTTGGCCATAAGAATAAACTGCACACCCCAATGCTCTATTTGCTTGGGGGCGAATCGGATATCGCCTACAATAACGGGATGGACGACTTTGAGCGTATTAACCATGTGCCGGTTTTTGTTGCTAATGTGGACGTAGGGCATGGTGGAACCTATGCCCAGCCCCATGGCGGCGAATTTACCAAAGTGGCAACCGCATGGTACAAATGGCAACTGAAAGGCGATATCGAAGCAGGAAAAATGTTTACAGGCAACCCATGCGGGCTTTCAAAATCGGAAGTTTGGACAGTTGAAAAAAAGAATTTGGAATAGAATAAATAGAAAAGTCATGATCATATATCGCGTTGTTTTCCTAATTGGTTTTGTTATTGGTGCAATAATTTCTGTCAATGCACAAAACCCAATCATCCAAACCAATTATACAGCCGATGCTGCTTCGTTGGTGCATAACGACCGATTTTATATATATGCCGGACGGGATCAAGCATCCATCACAGCTCAATGGTTCCATATGCGCGAATGGAGAATCTATTCTTCCGACGATATGGTAAATTGGACCGATCATGGGCCAAAACTTCGTCCTACTGATTTTAGTTGGGCCAGTGGCGATGCCTGGGCCAGCGAATGTATCTACCACAAAGGTAAATTTTACTGGTACATTACCGCCCATCACAGGGAATTGGGCACGAAGGCTATTTGTGTAGCAGTAAGCGATAGCCCTATAGGTCCATTTGTGCCTGTACGAGAAACTCCTTTGATAACCAGCGAAATGACACCTACCACGGGTAGGTTCGGTTTCGACGAGATAGATCCAACTGTTTTTGTTGACGATGACGGACAGGCATATATGTATTGGGGCAATGGTGTTTGTAAATATGTAAAATTGAACGATGACATGATAAGCTTTTCTGGTGAAATCCACGAAGTGAAGCTAGCTAAATATGGAGAGGCTCCATGGCTTCAAAAAATCAACGGCACTTATTACTTGTCATACTCATCCAATTCTCCATCAACAATTGAATATGCAACGGGTCCAAGCGCAACGGGTCCATGGGAATATAAAAACCGTATTCTTGAAATAGTTGAGAATTGTGTTACAAGCCATCAGGCTATTACCGAATTCAAAGGCAAATGGTACTTGGTGTATCATAACGGAACTTTGCCTGAGGGAGGCAGTTTCAGGCGTTCGGTTTGTATCGATGAGTTTTCGTTCAATCCCGATGGTAGCATCCCGATGATAACACCAACAAAAGAAGGCATTAAAGAAAGTATTTCTAAATTGAATCCTTATAAAAGGACTGAGGCCGAAACTATTGCTTGGTCCGAAGGGCTTACAGCAGAATACGATAATACTACAGGGGTTTATGTAACCAACATCAACAATGGCGATTATATCAAAGTACGCGATGTCGATTTTGGAAAAGGAACTAAAGGCTTTGAAGCAAGCGTAGCTTCTGCCTCTAAAGGCGGTAGCATTGAAATCCGTATTGGCACTGTCGATGGCAAACTATTGGGCACTTGCGAAGTGAAAACTACCGGAGGCTGGCAAAACTGGGAAACACATTCCACTAAAATTAAGAGTACAAAAGGTGTTCACGATTTGTATTTGATTTTCAAAGGTGCTGATGGTGAATTGTTCAACTTCGATTGGTGGAAGTTTAGGTAAGTTTTATTAATAGCAAAATACATGATCATGAAAGTAAGAAATCAATTTTTGGTAGCAATGACACTGGCTGTTTTTGGTGCAGTATCGTGCGTTTCACCCGAAAATGACACAACACTAAACGTTGAAGTACTGGCGTACTGGAGTTTTGAACATATTCAGCATCTCGATTCTGATTCGGTTTCTGTTCCGGTTGTGGGCGGGCCGCTTACCGCCAGCGACCGTGGCCCGGCGGAACCACAACCTTTTGTGCTGGACGAGTCAGGTAATGGTAACTTTTTGCAGGTGAGGGGCAGCAGGCCATCTCCTATTGTTTTTTCCGACAATGTGCCGGCTGCAACCATCAACGGAAAACCCAACACCCGTTCATTAGCCATCAAGCGCGGAGAGTACGTGGTTACTTTTGAGCGTCCGCTGCCTTACATCGACATGCGAAAAGGTTGGGTGATTGAGGCCAGCCTGATGTGCAACTTGCTGGGTACCGAACAGGTATATCTATGCAAAGAAGGTGAACGGGGCCAAATTGGGGGTGATGTATCCATTGGTTTCGACAACATGCTCAAAAGATATTTTGTTGAAGTAATGGATGCCGACGGCAACCCTCACCGCATTGCAGCCGGCGATGAGGTGGTTGCCGGCAAATGGTACGATGTGCGCGCGCAAGCAAACTTTAATGCCAAAAGCGGCCAAACCACGCTCAGCTTTGAGGTGAAAGCATCGGGACAATCCAGCTTCGGTAAAGCTACTACCACTAAGTTCGATGGACACGCCTTGAAACGAAATGCAGGCATATGGGTGATTGGCCGTGGGTATCCCGGAGGTTTCCCCAATAGCTTGGCCGTGCTCGATGGCGGAATCGACGAAGTAACGATTTCAGGGGAAGCATTGCCACGCGTACTTGGGCAAAACCCACTCTTTACTGATGCATATACCGCCGATCCGGCACCATTGGTCGTGGGCGACCGGCTTTATGTTTATGTTGGCCACGACAAAGCCTCGCCGGGTGCATGGTTCAACATCCCTGAATGGCTCTGCTATTCAACCACCGATATGAAAAATTGGACAGCACACGGTCCTGTTCTGAAAGCTTCAGATTTTCTGGGGGCTAACAGCTGGGCTGCATGGGCTGCTCAGGTGGTTGAAAAAGACGGAAAATTCTACTTCTATGTAACCCTCAACCGGGAAGAAGGGCATTTCATCACGGTAGCCGTCAGCGACAGCCCAACAGGGCCTTTTAAAGAGGCACTCCCCGGAAAACCGCTCGTTACCGACGACATGACCACTGATTCGCACCGCTGGAACTCCGACATCGATCCAACCACTTTTATTGACAACGATGGTACGCCTTGGATGATGTGGGGCAATGGCGATTTCTATATGGTTAAACTCAACCGCAACATGGTTGAATTGGATGGGCCAATAACAAAAGTACCCTTCAGGAACGTTGCCGAAGGCCCGTGGCTTTTCAAGCGTGGCGACATATATTACAATGTTTATGCCGCCGATGCGCCCGGCGTTCAACCCGAACAGATTGCTTATGCAATGGCGCCAAGCATAAACGGCCCCTGTACTTATGGGGGCCTGATTGCCGGCCCCGCAAAGCACGGTTTCACCATACACCCGGCTGTTGTCGAGTTCAAGGGGCAATGGTATTTCTTTTACCACGACGGGTCCAACTCGTTGAACGGAGAACCCGGTGGCGATTGCCGTCGTACGGTTTGTGCAGAATACCTGTACTTTAATGACGATGGGACAATTAAACCAATTGTACAAACACCCGAAGGGGTAAGTGTACCTCCTGAATATTAATGTTTAAAAACCTATTGAACTGAAACAAATATTACGTAAAACTCAATGAGGATATGATTTCTTACGACCGCAGTATTGGAAAAA
>CAYGIQ010000157.1:0-6154 GCA_964349885.1 uncultured Prolixibacteraceae bacterium
GAAGCGGTAGCATCGTATTGTTTATCGCTGGCGGTAAATGAACCGGCGATGGTCAGCTCCTTCGCTGTCACCGTCAAAACCGCTGTGCTGCTGGTGGCGGTGCCGCAGGGTCCGTATAAAACTGCCCTAAAAGTGTACGACGATAAAGACACTTGCGGAAGGGTGAGCGTGAGGGTGGCAGTACCCGAACCAGAAAAGACCCCCCCATCCGAAACCAAAGTAAATACTTCTCCGTCGGCCGACATCTCCCAAGTGTAGGTGGTGATGTCGCCAGTGGCTGCAACCGAAAATTCAGCATTCTGGCCATATACGATCGACTGGCCTATTGGGTTTGTAGTTATGGCTATGGGGGTGCAATCCTGACTGCCAATGATAAAATCACTGAAATCGGTTATGCCGTATGCAGTAATGCTCGTGGCTGTGGCACCCGATGTTTCCACCATTGCCCAGCTTGCACCGTTGTACTTGGCAACCTTCAACAATGCAGGTTCGACAGCTCCCAATTCGTCTGCTGGCCATACAAAGGTTGCCGATGCGGTGCCCCCGAATACAATTTCGCTGGCGGTAAGGGTATAGTAACGGCCTACTCCCAAGGTTTGGCTCAATCCTGAAGTGGCAACCTGAGGATGTGTACCTAGGGTCGAAGACGCAGTAATCCATCCTTCGGTGGTTACATTGTCGAACACTACGGTAACCGGACTGTATTTACTGTCCTGACCAATTGGAAATTGAAAAGAACCGACTCCTGTGGCAAATTGCCTTGACATACGTCCATCTACAAAACTAGCGGCATCTGCACCACTAATGGTTCCGTCTTTTAACAACCGTACTTCATTGGCTCCGGTCGAGAGTTTTACTTCGGTAAATGTTAAGGTTCCGGCAATGCTGGTGGTACCCGCTAAGGTTTTTGTTCCGGAACCCGAGAGGGTTAGGTGATGGTAATTAACGCCTTTGATGGTCTGTGCCGCACCGTTGTAATTAACCGTATTGCCTGAGGCCGTTGCTGTCAGCCCGGTAATATCCGAGGTGCCCCCCAGGTTGAGGGCAGCGCTGGCTGCCTGCGTGAGGCTTCCGCTACCGCTAAGGGCGGTGGAAACCGTGAGGGCACCATTGTTGGTGTAGCTGCCCGAAATAGTTACGCTTGGGATGCTCAGGGTTCCACTGATGGTTTTGTCTGTACCTGAAAAGGTGTGGATTCCAGAACCTGCGTTGAAAGCTCCTGTAACGGAAAGGCTACCCGGAAAAGTGAGGGCGGCATTCGCCGCAGTGTTGTTCCAAGTTCCAGCAACGGTCACATCGCCGTTGAAGGCCTTGACACCGGTAGCCGAGGAGATGGTGAGCGACGAGGTGCTGGCCACCGTGGTGGTTCCGGTTACGGTAAGCGCAAATCCAGCTGCGGTAAAGCTGGCCGCATTGGTTCCATCGCCAACGATCAGATTGCCCCCTATGGTAAGGTTAGCCCCGGTAGTGGTTGAGGCGGTGCCAGTTAACTGAAGATTTCCGGCAATAGAGGTAGTCGTTCCTAGCAAGGTTTTGGCTCCGGAACCCGAGAGGGTTAGGTGATGGTAATTAACGCCTTTGATGGTCTGTGCCGCACCGTTGTAATTAACCGTATTGCCTGAGGCCGTTGCTGTCAGCCCGGTAATACCCGAGGTGCCCCCCAAGTTGAGGGTTGCATCGGCTGCCTGTGCCAAAGTGCCGGTTCCCTCTAGGGCAGTGGCGACCGTTAACGATTGGTTGTTCGTTAGGGTTATTCCGGTAACGGTAACCGAGGGTATTGCAAGCGTTCCTGAAACCGATTGGGTATTGGTGTCGAAGGTATGTACTCCGCTGCCGGCAGTAAAGGTTCCCGAGGTATTGTTGTTGATGCCCCCTCTGAAGGTAATAGCAGAGTTACCGGTGTTGTTCCATGTACCTCCGTTCTGAATGGTCACCAGCCCGGTAAATATTTTGGTGCCTGTTGCATTGTTCACCACCAGCGACGAGGCGTTGGCCACCGTGGTGGTTCCGGTTACGGTAAGCGCAAATCCGCCTGCGGTAAACGAGGCTGCATTGGTTCCATCGCCAACGATCAGATTGCTCCCTACGGTAAGTCCAACCACTGTGGTGGTATTGGCTGTGCCGGATAGCTGGAGGTTGCCGGCTATGGAAGTCGTACCCGTTTGCAACGTTTTGACTCCGGAACCAGAAAGGGTAAGGTTTTGGTAGTTGGTGGCAAATACTGTTTGGGCTGCTCCTGCATAGTTAACGGTAGAACCAGATCCATTCAAAGTGACACTATTGGTACCGGTGGCGGAAAGGTTGAACGGTGTTGCACCATTCAGAATTAAGGTGCCGGTTTGTGCCCCCGAAGCATTGGTAAAAGTAGAAGTGTTCGCTGCATTGCCGTTGGTCGTTGCAATGGAGCCAGATACGGTTATGGTTCCTGCTTCATGCAAAAATCTACCATTGGCTACCCTTTTTGCATTTACACCAGTCCTGGATAAAATATTAATATTGGTTGATATTTGAAGTGAGCCTACTAATGAGTATAAATCATGCGTATATGTGGCGTTCGAGCGAGGTTGCACATTGTTCCCAACATTAATATTTGCTGCGATAATCGTTCCGCTGCCCGACAAGGTAGCTTGGGTACTGGCATTTGTAAGATTGTTTAGTGTTATATCTCCACCAACTGTAAGGGTAAAGGTAGGGCTCACCGATAAGACACCCCCAGTACCGGAAAATATGATAGCTCCTGCATCTGCGTTCTTATCAACCACCAAGGTTTGGCCTGCAGGAATAGTAATGGTGGTTGCAGATGTTGAAGTGGGATATTGAGCACTCCATAATACCTGCTGAGCGCTTACCGCAGAGGAAGCACCCAACAACAGCACTGCAAAAACCACGGCAATAATCCCGCGCGCAAAAATTGATCGATTTGCACGCGGGATAAATAAAAATGGTTCGCGGGGCGGGGAACCGGAGGGGGTACCGTCCCCAGTATCGTTGAGAAGGCAAGCATAGCGATTGCCTCCCACCAAACGGGTTAGATGAATTGTAATAATATGTATGTAAAGTTTAATAGCTAAAAGCATAACCTTCCCTCGATTCGAATCTGTCTATAGTTTGCAACTGCCGCAGGAAAAACCCTTTTACAGTTGCATGTGGCATTGTTAGGATTGGTAAGGTATAGGTGGATTATTGTGTTCATTAACGCTCTATCAAGGCGCTGTTTTCGTTGCTGTGCATCAACTCTTCAATTAGCTCAATGCCATTGATCTGGTTGCAATCGATGAACTGAATTACCGGTAAATCTTCGCTCATTTCGAGCGCCGCCAGCAATCGTTTGTACAATCCTGATTTGATGTGCGCTTTGAAGCAGTCGCGCGACTGCCAAAGCTCACGTATCATCAGTTCGCGGTTGGAATCGTCTTTCCAGATGGCCGAATGCAAACAACCCCGCACATCTTGAGTGCGTCCTGTTATCTGCTTTAATATCGGCATCAGCGAATGTGTTGTCTCTTCGCTTACCTTAAAAATGTAACTCGCGTTTATCATGGGTGCATAATATTTTATGCGCCCACATAGGCCAAATCTATGCCACAAAGGGTAGTGGGTTTGCGCTCGGGGTGTTAAAATGCATTAACAACCAACTAATCAGATAGTTAGGATATTAACAAAATAGTATTTTCTTTTGTTTAATCGCATAAGCGCGCAGTATATTATTGTAATGCGCAGTATGTTGCGCAATACTTTGTCTATGCTGCCGAATTATGGGGGTCTGTAGAAATGAATGAAAGGGCAGGAGGCTGTTTAAACGCTCTTAACTGAGGGTTACTGTCCGCGCGCAATGCCCAGTTTTTTCATTCGGAAACGGAGGGTCGACTCTTTAACTCCGAGCCGTTCGGCTGCCCCGTTGGCTCCCCGAATTTTCCAATTGCACTGCTCCATCACCTTGATAATGTGGCGCCTTTGCTCATCTTCGAGGTTTTCGGTATGCGGATCGAGCAGCACCGCATATGGAAGATTGATCTCCAGTATTTTGCTGGTCGATACTATAATGCTGAATTCGATTATGTTACGGAGCTCCCGTATATTGCCCGGCCAGTGGTAACCAATCAGTTTCTTCATTCCCTGGGTCGAAATCTTCTCGATCTGTTTGCCCATATGGCCTGCAATTTCGTCGATAAAGTGCCACGCTAACAGGGGAATATCTTCTTTGCGTTCGCGTAATGGGGGCAAATTGATGGGGAAAACACCCAGCCGGTAGTATAGGTCGCTGCGGAAGGTACCCTCGGCAATGGCCAACGATAAGTCGCGGTTGGTAGCCGCTATAATGCGCACATCTACTTTTTTGGTGAAGTTGCTGCCCAGCATCTGAAACTCTCCAAACTGAATGGCGCGTAGCAGTTTAACCTGCACCTCCAGCGGCAATTCGCCTACCTCGTCGAGAAAAATGGTAGAGCGGTTGGCCAGTTCAAAGCGGCCCATCTGACTCGAAAGTGCTCCGGTATAGGCTCCCTTCTCGCGGCCAAAAAGTTCGCTCTCGATAAGCGAGGGGGGCAGTGCCCCACAGTTTACCACCACCATCTCCTGGTTTCGGCGGCTGCTGGAGTTGTGAATCGCATGCGCGATCAGCTCTTTTCCAGTGCCAGTCTCTCCATACACCAAAACGGACGCATCGGTTGCCGAAACCTGATAGATTTTATCTATAATGTTCAGCATCCGATTCGATTGGGTATTTATGCCGTTTTCAGGTCGGCCGGTGGTTACAATCCGCTCCCTAAGGTATTTGTTTTCGTTTTCCAGTTTCCCATGAATCTGGCTCAACTCTGCCATTGCAAAGGTGAGTTTCGCTTCGGTCTCTTTCAACTGCTGTATTTCCACACCTTCGGAGAGATAAAACTCCGGCAATCCATTCTCTCCCATTATGACTTGGGTAATCCACGATATCCATATCAGGTCATTTTCCCCGGTAAGGGTCTCTAATTCAAATACCTGGGGTGTTTGGGTGGTGTTGATCTCCTGTATAACGGATTTCAACTTTTCGTGATGGGCCTTGTCCAGAAGCTGAAACAGATTGAGTCCAATTATGGCATTGCGTTTAACATCAAATAACTTTTCGAAGGCTTGGTTCACAAACAGGATGGCGCCATCGGGAGCGTACTTAACCATTTTAACCGTAAGTTGGTCAATAATGGCTCTGAAATCGTGCACATTAGTAAGGCCGGATTCACCGGTGCCGCCAAGGGCGTTAGTGGGAATGTTCGATTTCAGGGTCATGCGTAAATTATGCGGCCTTAATGTTGTTTTTTAATCTGTGGAGCAATTGTGCATTGGTATTCGATAGGGATGAGGCATTAAACTTATAGCCGTTCGAAAATAAGATAGAACATTCTGAAAGAAGTTGATATAATTGGGTTTAACAAGGCGAAATTTACTTTTTTCGAATTGCTGCATGGCGTCTAAAATGATTTTTTGTGCGTAACGCCCGACTAACTTTCTAAAAGTTATCACAAAAGTAAAAAAATAATCTAAATACAAAACAAATTTGCTTATTGTTATCATAATTATAATTAATTGCAATATCCTGCGCAACCGATTATTATTTCCATGGCCACATCACGCAATCTTGCACATCGGGAAACAGCACAATGTCGGCTTTCCCTTTCAGCGTGAGGGTGGTAACGGTTGCACCCTGCAACAGCTTTCGGGCTGCTTCGAGCGTCTTCCCTGTCACCGATACATCGTCGACCAGCAACACTCTTTTTCCGGCAATGGTATCGGGAAACAGCGATTGTAGCACAATAGGAGCCTCATACCGCGGGGTATTGTTCTCGTCGCGGTAATTGAGGGTTATGGTATGCAGCTCGGTTCTCAGATGAAATGCCACAAGGGCAGCTGCGACAACTCCACCCGAGCCTATGCCCACAACCAAATCGGTTTCTGGCAGTTCGGTCTTGCGCAACCTATCAGAAATCTCTATAAACGACAGTGGTACCATAATAGTTGAATTAAACCTCTAAATTTATAAAAATAATAAGAACCAGGTAAAAAGTAAAAAGCTCCAAGGCATCCCGACATTTTTCTTCGAAAAACGTACGGGACTCCCGTTGGTCGAAAGGGAAAAGGGGTTGTCGGTTATCTGGTTACACCTTCGGTGTGGTTGTCG
>CAYGIQ010000158.1:0-6105 GCA_964349885.1 uncultured Prolixibacteraceae bacterium
TGATTCTGATTGTCCGTTCCATTTCCAGAAGTATTCCTTTGGAGATATCGGTTAACCGTCCTTTGAGCAATTTTTTACGCAAAGGAGAGAGATAATCAATGAACATAACCCCTTCGAGGTGATCATATTCGTGCTGAATTACACGGGCAGCAAAGCCTGTAAACACCTCTTCGTGTACATCGAAATTTTCGTCGGCATATTGAAGCCTAACACTTTCGGGGCGTGTTACATCTTCACGTATCTCAGGCAGGCTAAGGCATCCCTCTTCCATTGTCCATGGCGTTCCGCTGATTTCCCGTACAACCGGATTGATAAATACTTTTTTAAAACCCTGAAGATCGGGCTCATCCTCAGAAGCAATAGAGGCATCAACCACAAACAATCGAATGGGCAGGCCAACCTGAGGGGCAGCCAGTCCAACGCCATCGGCATGGTACATGGTTTCCCACATATCCTCCAAAACAGTGGCAAGGTTCGGATAATCGGGACCAATTGGTTCTGCGACTTTTCGTAATACAGGATCGCCGTAAACCGTAACCGGATAAATCATAACTGATGTTTATTTTGTTCTAACCACGATTGCAACATTATGGTGGCACTCACGCCGTCGGTGAGGCCTTTGTTTTGTCGATCGGTTTTTTTAACCCCTGCAGCCAAAATTGCCTCTTGTGCCAATTGAGACGTAAAACGCTCATCGACCTGTTCCACAGTCATTTCAGGAAAACGTTTTCTGAACCTCTGGATAAAAGGATTGATATAGCGAAGTGCATCAGAGGGCTGGCTGTTTAATTTGAGGGGGTAACCCACCAGCACCCGCTCAACAGATTCTTTGGAGAGATAGGTATCAAGGAAGGTCCAAATATCGACGGTTGCCACCGTTTCAAGCCGGTTGGCAATAAGCTGTAAAGGATCTGTAACCGCTATCCCAGTTCGCTTTTGTCCGTAATCTATGGCCATAATTCGTGCCAAACCAATCCAATATTTTGGAGGCAAAGTTAATTCAAAATCTGAAAAGCACCCATACCCCACAAAACCCCAAAATGAAAAAAGGATAGCCGGCAAATGGTGCAGGTTATCCTTATTTTGAATTCGATCAGGGTTAACCCCTTAATATGGTTATACCCCTTTTTCCAATTCCAGGGTAACAGTAGGCTGGTCACAAACTGCCGGTGGACCAAAGTACTGAATTGGGCCTGGATAAACATAGCTTGTATTGAGTGCCCAATTATCGCGGTTGGAGACAAAATACTTATAGGGAGCTCCCGCTAGCTCGACCAGCGCTTTTTGAATAACTGGTTTCAAATGACCATGCCGGCGCTCCATATTCATCATCATTGTAACGGGCACACCTCCGGCAATCCATTCGGCGGCAGGAGCAGTTAAATTGCGAACAGAGGCCATATATCCTGTTTTTCCTTCACCAATGAGGAATGAAGCAGTTACTCCGAGCGAATAGCAATAGTCAGCATCAAAGTTAGATGGAGCAGCACAACGTCCCTCATAACCAAAGAAGTGGTATTGGGTGCCGAATTTACCTTTAAATCGACCGCTTTTTTTCATCTCTTTCAGCTGCTTTTTGACCATCTCTCCCAGCAGGGTTTCCGTCTGGATGAGCGACACCTGAACGTTGCCATGAGGATCGCGGTCGGCAGTAAGCTGTTTGGCAATACCACCTGGAAGGAAGAGGAAAAGTTCAGACGATGCAGCCGTGAGTTTTCCTGCAACATACGTTCTGCGATCGGCATCATCAGCAATGGCCTTAAAGCCGGCTTCGGTCTCTGAACCTTCGGCCAGCATCTCGTTGAGTTCCGATATAAGAACCTTCATTTCAGGAATGAACTCTATCAATCCTTCTGGAATAAGTGCGACGCCAAAATTTTCACCATTGGCTGCCCTGGCTGCCACAATGTCGGCCATATAATCTACAATTTCATGGAGTGTTAGTTGCTTCTTTTCCACCTCCTCAGAAATCAGACAAATATTGGGTTGGGTTTTGAGCGCACACTCAAGGCCAATATGAGAAGCCGAGCGACCCATAAGTTTTATAAAATGCCAGTATTTCTTGGCCGAATTGGCATCGCGTTGAATATTTCCAATCAGTTCTGAATATACCTTGGTGGCAGTATCGAAACCAAAAGAGGTTTCGATCATATTGTTCTTGAGGTCGCCATCGATGGTCTTTGGGCAGCCAATAACCTGAACCCCTGCATCAATTGATGAATAGTATTCGGCAAGTACACAAGCATTGGTATTGCTGTCGTCGCCCCCAATGATAACCAACGCAGCTATATTGAGCTTATGCAAAATCTCCAGCCCTTTGTCGAACTGAGCGGTCTCCTCAAGCTTGGTACGACCAGATCCGATGATATCAAAACCTCCGGTGTTGCGAAAAGCATCGAGATAGTCGGCCGTAATCTCCATATAAGCGTGATCAACCAAACCGCCCGGACCACCAAGAAATCCGTATAGTTTACTATCGGGATGCAGTCGTTTAACACCATCGAATATTCCAGCAATCACATTGTGTCCGCCAGGTGCTTGCCCACCCGATAGAATAACCCCAACATTTACGGGAGCGGAACTACTTGAACCTGTACCTTTTTCGAAGGTTAGCAGCGGAAGGCCGTAAGTATTAGGAAAAAGGCGTGCAATGTCGGCCGGATCAGCGACCGATTGGGTGGCAGCACCCTCTACAACACGAACACCTCCTTTAAGAGAGGCAGGCAATTTGGGCTGATAATGGGCCCTTTCAAGTTGCAACGGACTAATTTTCATATTCAATGTGTTTATAATTTAAAAGTATCAGAATTGCCACTGGTATTGGAACGAGTTACCCATTCGAGCCAGTTTGAATGGCAATTTTAAATCTTTTGGAGTAGTTAAGAGAAAAACCATACTGAAAATTTTTCTTCCAAGTGACTGGTCATCCCACCTAAATTTACTACCTGAAGTTCGTCACCAAAAGATTGATTCGACGATGCCAAATTAGTTTAATTAAGCGACATCCTTGGGAAAGCAAAAATCGGAAGCCCTATTATTAAAGAAAAATTAAGGCGTTTTCTATTTCATTGGAAATATTTTACGCTCGGCAAGGAGGTGCATCACTTTTGTGGGGGTAAGAACATCCTCCTCGGGTTTTAACACGCACTCTGCCCCATGGGAGTCTTCGAAGGGGAAATCTATCCCCGGAAAGTGAAGCAACGCTCCGCTGTCGGCTTTCTGATAAAGCTCGGGGTTTCGCGAACGGCAATAATCAGTCGAAGCATCGATAAAAATTTCTACAAAATGTTCGGACCCAATGATATTGCGAACATGATTTCTTATCTTCTGTTCAGCCGTCGCATAGGCGCAGATGGTTATGAGACCTTGGTTGTTCATCAACCGGCAAAGGTTGGCAACCCGATGTAGATTTTTACCTCTTTCATCTCGACCTGCTGACAGTTCATCCATGAGCACGGAATCCAGAATGATTCCATCGAACACGGCAACAACTGCACCTTCATCGAACAAGCAACGTTCAAGATTTTGGGCAAAGGAACTCTTCCCCGCCCCGGGCAATCCGTTTATCCAAAGGGTAACACCCTTCTGGTTGAGCCGAGTCTGTCGCTCTATGGATTCAATATGCGTTTTGAATCCGGGGTAATCGATTTGTTCGTTTTCGGTTGAGGGAACAGGGATATCGGCACTTTGAATCTTATCGATGATCATTCCCACGGCACAAGTGTTGTGGGTAACAGGGTCGATAAGGACAAACGATCCGGTCTGACGGTTTCTGACGTAAGGATCGAAGTATAAGGGTTTGGCAGTTGTAATAGTTACCTTGCCAATATCGTTTAGTGAGAATCGTTCGAGTGGGGATTTTTCGAGCGTATTAACATTCACCTTGTACCCTATTGAGTCTATTTTTGCCCTCGTAAATACAGTGGTCTGCTTGATATAGAACTGGGTATTTAAATCCATCGGCACCTCATCCATCCATACCAGCATCGCTTCAAAATGTCGATCGATACGAGGCATATTGTCGGGATGCACGAGCATATCGCCGCGTGAAATATCGATCTCATCGGCTAAAGTGATGGTCACCGACTGGGGTGGAAAAGCGTAATCTTTCTCTCCATCGTACGTGACGATAGCCGTCACGATTGAACTTTTCATAGATGGTAAAACCTTGAGGGTATCTCCCTTTCTTACAATACCAGATGCCACCCGGGCTGAAAAACCTCTAAAATCTTTATCTGGTCGCAATACATATTGGACAGGAAAGCGCAAATCGTTCAGATTCCGATCGGAACTTACGTGCACCGATTCGAGATGTTCCAGAATGCTTTTACCGTGAAACCATGGCATTTGCCCAGAGGGTTCTATAATATTTTCGCCTTTCAAGGCAGAAAGTGGGATAAAGGCAATATCGGGAATCTGCAATTGGGCAACAAAATTTCGGTAGTCGTCGCAAATTTGATCAAATACATCCTGATTGTAATTTACAAGATCCATCTTGTTTACAGCCAGAACAACATGTTTAATACCAATCAGCGAGACCAGAAAAGTGTGCCTCCGGGTTTGGGTGATGATTCCCTTGGTGGCATCGACCAGAATAATGGCAAGGTTTGCTGTAGATGCACCGGTCACCATATTTCGGGTATACTGCTCATGTCCGGGCGTGTCGGCAATGATAAACTTCCGTCGGTTGGTAGAGAAATAGCGGTATGCTACGTCAATGGTTATACCTTGCTCTCTTTCGGCCTTAAGACCATCGGTTAGCAAAGCATAATCGATATCGTCGCCGGCATGTCCCTCCCGCTTGCTGTCGCGTTCAAGTGCCGAAAGTTGGTCCTCATAAAGTTTTTTGCTATCGAACAGCAGCCGGCCAATCAGCGTTGATTTTCCATCGTCGACAGACCCAGCGGTTAAAAAACGCAACAAATCCTTCTGCTGGTCCTGATCGAGAAAGGCATTGATATCAATATTTTCCATGGTCGCCATTTAATTCAGGCCGGAAAATCCGGCTATGGAGTATTTATGAAGTTTGCTAATTGATGTTTTGGTAAAACAGTTGAGAATCTCAATTTTGCACTTCGGGCTAAAAATAACCCTCTCTTTTTTTCTGTTCCATACTCGATTCCTGATCAAAATCGATAACACGGGTAGTTCGTTCCGATTTGGTAGCTGTCATCATCTCCTCGACTATCTTCTCAATAGTGTCGGCCTCCGATTCAACAGCCCCTGTAAGTGGGTAACAACCTAAGGTTCTGAAACGGACTTTACGCATCCTTGCCCGGCTTCGGAGTTCCTCAGGCATGCGGTCGTCATCGACCATTATAAGGTTACCATCGACCTCTACAATCGGCCGTTCTTTGGCAAAATAGAGCGGAACTATCGGGATCTTTTCGAGCCTGATGTATTGCCAAATATCTAGCTCCGTCCAGTTCGAAAGGGGGAAAACCCTGATCGATTCTCCTTTGTGCACTCGGGCATTGTATATTCCCCAGAGTTCGGGACGCTGATTCTTGGGATCCCATTGGTGAAATTTGTCGCGAAACGAAAAGATACGCTCCTTTGCCCTTGATTTTTCTTCGTCGCGGCGTGCACCGCCAAAGGCTGCATCAAATCCATATTTATTCAATCCGTGCAACAGAGCCTGGGTTTTCATCAAATCGGTATGTACCTTGCTACCGTGGGTGTAGGGTCCAATCCCAGAACTGAAACCCTCCTCATTATGGTTAACAATCAGTTCCCATCCCTTCTCTTTTGCGTATTCATCGCGAAATGCAATCATCTCTCGGAATTTCCATTTTGAGTCAATGTGCATCAGTGGAAATGGAACCCGACCCGGATAGAAGGCCTTCTCAGCCAGACGCACCATAACCGATGAATCCTTGCCAATTGAGTAGAGCATAACCGGATTCCGAAATTCTGCAGCTACTTCGCGAATTATATGAATGGCCTCCGCCTCAAGCTCCTGTAGGTTGGTGAGTGAATAGTCTTTCATAAAGAAGATGAACGGTGATAATTGATTTCCAGAGGGCAAATATATTAAATTTTAGCTGGCCCTGTAAGCTTCCCTGAAAGTTGTCCATTTAAAAATAGAGTTGGACGCGCCCTATG
>CAYGIQ010000159.1:0-6094 GCA_964349885.1 uncultured Prolixibacteraceae bacterium
AGCTCTGCCTGGGCAGCCGAATACCATTTGAGAAAATCATGGGGAAAACCCCTCGCCGACAACCGGTTGCTTGATGAAGAGCTTCCTTCGTAACTATAGACCGCGGTTCCAAACAGCGTGTGTTTGTCGAATGATCGGTTATAACTTAAAATGTTCTCAATGACAGCATTGTTGAATCTTGCCCGATCGGTGTTGGCGCTTCCGGCTGCTTCAAGTCCGATTTTTGTATTTCTGCCGCGGTAGGTGGCTTCATCGGTAAACCTTGCCCTGATCCCGGAGTTGATTCGATAACTCAGGCCTGTTATAAAGGGTACATTGATTAATGCATAGTTGTTGCTGATTACCTGATACGATTGATTGACATTGTCGTAAAGGGTCATTTGCAAAGGGTTTCCGAAATAACGGTCATCGTCCCATATATATATGGCCATCGAGCCGTCGGCTTCGTAGGCTTTGGTCAGCGGATTGGTCTGGAACAAGTCAGACATATCTGGACCTAAGCCACTCCTATCGTCGAAAGTTAACTGAGTTCTCGATCCTATAGTGAGCCAGCTCGTTATATTGGAATCAATGTTGATGCGGGTAGTAAGCCTTTTATAATTGTCATTGATAGCAAGTCCTTTTACATCGAGCAAGTTGCCTGATAGAAAGTATTTTGTATTGGAACTCCCTCCTGATACTGAGAGTGTATGCTGCTGTGTAGTACCATCGCGTAAGCCCAAGCTTGGCCAATTTGTCTCAATTCCTGATTCATAAAGAGTGCGCTCAGATTTTGTCATTGCTCCCGGGAACCGGATCATTTTAAAATCATAAAATTCTTTGCCATCCATGTAGTCGGGCAGATTGGAAAAAGTTTGCATGGAGTAATATCCTTCGTACGAAATTTTTGGTTTTCCTTCCGATCCCTCTTTGGTAGTTATCAGAATAACTCCGTTCGACCCCCTTGATCCGTAGATGGCTGCCGCTGAGGCATCTTTTAGTATTTCGATCGATTGCACATCGTTGGGACTAATGTCACGAATGGCACCGTTGTATGGAATGCCGTCAACTACAATCAGAGGTGTGTTATCGGCCAAAATGGAGTTGCGACCCCTGATCATAATCGATTCCCCGGGAGCTGCACCAGATGTTGTCTGGTTGATCATGATTCCGGGAATAGAACCTTGTATTGCCTGTGCAATGTTGAGGTTGGGAACCATATCCAAACGCTCCTTGCCGAGCGATGCTACAGTTCCTGTAATATCACTGCGTTTCTGTGTTCCATATCCAACTACAACAACCTCGTCCACCCCGATCGCTTCCTCCTCCATTACCACATCGTAGAGGGTACTTTCGGTAACAACAATCTGTGTCTTCTTCATGCCAATAAACGAAAGCTCTACAATTTGGGCTGTAATTGGAATCGACAATGTAAAACTGCCATTATTGTTGGTGACAGTTCCAATGGTAGTGCCCTGAACAACCACTGAAACACCGGGCAAGGGCAATCCTCTTGTATCTCTTACGTTTCCTGTAATTTCCCTTCTTTGTGGTTGCTGATTGCTTTGAATTACAGTAGGGGTTTCAATTCTTTCTGTCAGGATTACCTGCCTGTCGCGGATTTCATAATTTACACCGGTCTGATCACAGAAGCTTTCCAGAATATCGGTAAAGGAAGCATCTTTGAAATCGGCAGTAATCTTTTTGTTAAAATCAAAAATTTCATCCTTGTACAGAAAAATAAAATTGGTTCTCTCCTCTAAAGTAGAGATTGCTTCTCTGATATTTGACTGTTCAAATTTCAGAGACAATCTTACTTGTGAGTAGCTGTTACCAAAGGAAGTCATAACTAAAAAAACCAAGATGGTGGTAAGTTTCATCGGTAATAGGTTTAGGTTAATCCATCCCTTTGCTGGATTATTAGGGTTCTCCTTTTTTTTCATAAATTTGATTGGTTAAATGAGACACTGGGTTTTGTTTGGCCGGAACCGGTATTTGCTGCAACAACTGCCGGTTCACTTTTTATTATCTGCTTATTTTATAGTTTCCCTCTGAAAGTTTTTCAAAATTTACATGAGCCGCGATGGCTAATCGTGCCAATGTTTCGTCAATTTCATCTGTAAGCTCCAACTTGCCCGAGATTTGTATCGCTCCAAGCATTGCGTTGCTGTATTGAAAGGTAATGTTGTAGTATCGTTCGAGCCTTTTTAAAATCCGGTTCAGATGGAGGCTTTCAAATTTATAAACTCCATCTGTCCACAAAGTATAAAAATCTGTATCGACTGCCCTCACCTGTGTTGCTGCGGTTTTTCGGTCGTAGGAGGCTAACTGTCCGGGCGATAGCTCAATGGGCTTCTCGAAGAATCCGGCCTCATTCCGACTTATGGAAATCTTTCCAGCCGTTAACACTGCTTCAATGATGTTATCTGTTGGATAGGCCAGCAGATTAAAACTTGTTCCTAAGACCTTGATTTGCAAATCGCTTGTTTTGACGATAAAAGGTCGACTGCTTTCATGTGCAACTTCGAAGAATGCTTCACCTATCAACACAACTTCTCGTAAATTGGATCTAAAAACTTCGGGGTAGATGAGTCGACTTCCTGCATTCAAGAAAACGGCGGTTCCATCCGATAAGGTCAGACGGGTTGTTTTACCATGGGGTGTAACCAGCTGATTAAACTTTGACGTGGATTCGGTTTCTGTGTTGGCCGTCGAATATCTCTGACTATCGATGATCAGAGCCCCATCTTTACCATGCTTAATATCGGATATGTCTTGCTCTAACTCAATGTTTTCTCCAGATGGCCTTATCAGACGTATTTTGTTTCCAGTATTTACTTCTTCAAATCCGTAAGCGATAATCTCAGAAGGGATGGTAGCCTTTTGGTGAAAGAGCAGTGCTCCTATTCCAAAAAAAAGTACCGCTACTGCAGCATACCGTAAAATGGGAAACAAAGTTCTTTGAGCAAAATTTTGTTTGGTTTGTGCCTCCGTCCGCTTGATTATTTCAGCAAACAAAATAACCTTGTCCTCTTTCGATAAATTGATGTCCTCGGTTCGAAATTGGTAAAGAATCTTTCTCGCCAATAGGATGTTGCTTCGTTCGTCGGGATGAGATTGAATATACGCATTGAACCACAAATCTGATTCTTCCGACGGTTTTAGAGCTGCATTAACGAATTCTTCGTTTTCGATAAATTGGGATAGTTTGCCCATTCCAGAGGTTTAGTCGTTCACCTAGATAGGGCAACAGACTTCCTTTTTATGGACAAATATTTGATTGTTTTTTTGAAAAAAATGTAAAAAAGAATACAATTCCTTGTATATCAATAATTTTGCGGATCTTTTTTATGGCTCGATACACTTGCTTTCTTACCGATTCAACTGTAATGTTCATTATCTGGGCAATCTCAGGGTAGTCTAATGACTCGTTAAATTTAAGGTAAAGAGCTTCCTTTTCCTTTGATGACAAATCCTTGAGCAGATGACTTATCTTTCTTTGGTTATCCATCAAATCTTCCTTTTCCAGAAGAACAGTATCCGCTGTATATTTTGAATCAAAGTAGATTTTGTCGGAGATTTTGTTGGTTGAATGTTTGCGGTTATAATGAATCTTTTTAAAAATGTTCCTTTTAAGCGCGAGCAGCAGATAATACTTTACGTGGGCAGGATCGGACGCAATTTTTTCCCTTCTGAGGTAAAGATCAATAAAAACTTCCTGTATGGCATCTAATACAAGGTGTTCGTTGGCGCAAATTTTTGAACCATACCGAAACAGGACATCAATAAATCTGTTGTACACATGGGCAAATGCAACTTGATTGCCTTGTTGAAAATGCTTCCGTATTTCGGGCCAATCGGATTCCATTGTTGAAAGATGGGTTATTTGACTTACTATATGCCCTTGTAAACGTATGAAAAAATTGGTAACGTGATTCTAAGATCAAGCTTTACGCCTGACTTCCTTCTTTGAATTTTGGTTGACGGGTAAGATACATATCAAATCAGGTCAGTCAAATTTGCTGACTGACCTGATATTGAGGTTATGGTTTCTATGAAATCAATACGTCAAACTCTTTAAATAGGCGATGGATTGTGGGACCTGAGTGGAATAGTCCGGACTTTCGTCCTCGATGTAGAAGTGTTTGATACTCGTTTTGCGGGCTGCCTTCAGGATGGCTGGCAGATCGAGTTGGCCTGTCCCCAGCGCAACGTCGTTGGTTCCTGGCGTTCTACCTGTCATATCGCCGGGAACCCCCTTTTTCAGATCTTTCAAATGCATGAGCTTAAACCGTTTGGGGTACTTCAGAAGAAGCTCGGCCGGGTCGTGCCCGGGAAAGAAAGTCCATAAAATGTCCATTTCAAATCCTACATATTTTGGATTTGTGTGCTGAATAATGTAATCGAAGAAGGTGCCGTCTTCCCAAGGGTAAAATTCGAAGCCATGGTTATGGTAGCAGAAGGTGATTCCAAACTCTTTCTTGAGAACTTCGCCTGCCCGGTTGAAATCTGCCACTGCTTTTTGCGCTTGCGGCAAATCGAAGGGCGCCTGATGCGGAATAGACGCAACCCTTACGAACTTGGCCCCCAGTATTTTAGCATTCTTGCCTACCTCCTGGATTTTGGTGTTCATGTCGTTGTAGCTTACCCCAAACGAAGAGCATTTCATACCCCGTTCATCGAGCATCTGCCTTATCTCGGCAGCAGTTCTACCGAAGAGGTTCGAAAATTCCATATCGGTTATCCCCAAACTCCTGATGGTGTCGAGCGTTGCTGCGACATCCTTGGCAAAACTGTGCCTATAGGTGTAGGATACCATTCCTGGCATTTGAGGAAATAACGGCCGGCTTTTTTGCGCTTCAGCACTTCCCAATGCTGAAACGATGATCAATAAAACAATGAGTAATTTTTTCATAAGGATTCTTGTTTTGGTTTTGTAGGTTTAGACTTCTATATAAAGTAAATGGCTAACTCCATGCTGTGTGTTGTCGGCACCTTTCCCTTTAAATATTCTTTCCACAACACATAAAAAGGTTATGGCTTTAATAAGTTGCCAATGGCTTAGAGAAGGTTGGATAGGCTTTTATCCCTACTCCGAATGATATTTCACAGTCACTAAATGTAGGGAAAATATTGCAGGATTGCTTAATTGCAGGAATTTTTAACTAAATGAACCTACAATATCCTTGATTGGCATGCGGAAAAAATTAAAAAGAGATCTCGGCCAAAACTGCCAAATGGTCTGATGGGTAATACACTCCGAATGAATCCGACAGGATTCCGTGCCGCAAAACATTGACTCCTTTGGTAACGAAGATGTAATCAATTATGCGGCTGTTTTGTTTTACTTGGAAACCACCACTGGTATATTCTGGTCCATAGGGAGGTGTCTGAGATATTGTGCGAGAGTCGATCAACTCTTTTATTATCAATTGAATAGGCTCACTCTCCTTGACAGCGTTAAAATCGCCCGTAACCACTACCGGCAACTTGTCTTTATTGATCGATTCAATTTTGGATAGGAGCAAATTCGACGACGATCGTCTGGCCACCTCTCCGCGATGATCGAAATGGGTGTTGAACAGATAAAACTGCTGGTTGCTTATTTTATCGCGGAGTCTGATCCAGGTTACCGTACGGTTGTGATGTGCATCCCACCCAAAACCGGGTTTTTCTGGTGTTTCGCTTAACCAGAATGTGCCATCTTCGAGTTTCTCAAAACGCGATAGCCTGTAGAAAATCATCATATGCTCACCAGCCGATTTTCCATCATCGCGGCCCACCCCTACAGATCCAAAGTCAGGAAACTTCTGAACTACATCTGCCACTTGGTTCGGAAGTGCTTCCTGCAGTCCGAAGATATCGGCCCCATGGAATCTAAGCAAGCCGCTTACATTGTCTCTTCTGTTTCTCCAAACATTAATGCCATCGCCTTCAGTATCAAGCCTGATGTTGTAAGCTATTACGCTAAAACTGGCAGATTTCTCCCTCAAATCTTCGCCAACCTTCGATGCTCTGAGTGTTCCTATAAAAGGTATACAAAGCAGCAGGGCAATTATTATTTTTTTCATACGAGCAGATATTAAATAGCACTCCCGCGACAGATGTCCACGGG
>CAYGIQ010000160.1:0-4648 GCA_964349885.1 uncultured Prolixibacteraceae bacterium
TTGCATAGGTTATGGGGGACCTGCACTCGACGATAAATCAACTTATTAATATCCTCCCACATGAGAAAATGGCGCATCGAAGATTCGGCTGAACTTTATAACATCCACGGCTGGGGAATCAACTACTTTTCGATAAACGAAAAGGGAAACGTAGTGGTGACCCCCCGAAAGGATAAGGTGGAGGTCGATCTTCGTGAATTGGTAGACGAACTGGTACTAAGGGATGTTTCGGCTCCTGTTTTAGTGCGTTTTCCTGATATCCTCGACAGCCGTATTGAAAAGATGGATTCCTGCTTCAAGATTGCAGCAGAGGAATACAACTACCAGGCAAAGAATTTTATAATTTATCCCATCAAAGTGAATCAAATGAGGCAGGTGGTCGAGGAGATCGTCAGCCATGGGAAAAAATTCAACATCGGACTCGAAGCTGGCTCCAAACCCGAATTGCATGCAGTAATTGCCATCAATACCGACAGCGATTCGCTCATCATTTGTAATGGATACAAGGATGAAAGCTATATTGAGTTGGCACTGCTTGCCCAAAAAATGGGACGCCACATTTTCATTGTAGTCGAAAAGTTGAACGAATTGAAGCTTATTGCAAAGGTGGCCAAGCGGTTAAAGATTAAACCCAACATTGGCATCCGAGTAAAACTGGCTAGTTCCGGTAGTGGCAAGTGGGAAGATTCAGGCGGAGATGTCAGTAAGTTTGGCCTTACCTCCAGTGAATTGCTCGAAGCAATGGACTATCTCGAACGTGCGGGGCTTAAAAAATGTTTGCGTCTATTGCATTTTCATATTGGAAGTCAGGTTAATAAAATTCGTCGCATCAAGATTGCGCTCCGCGAGGCTGCCCAATTTTATGTGCAGATGCATTTGGCCGGATTTAAGGTCGAATTTGTAGATATAGGGGGAGGTCTTGGAGTCGATTACGACGGTACAAGGTCCTCCAACAGCGAAAGCAGCGTTAATTACAGCATTCAGGAGTATGTAAACGATGCCACTGCCTCCATGGTTGATGCAGCCGACAAAAACGGAATCCCGCATCCCAACATTATTACGGAGTCAGGGCGCTCGCTCACGGCCCATCATTCGGTACTTATTTTCGAGGTACTGGAGTCGACCTCTCTTCCACAGTGGGACGAAGACGCGGAGTTAGACCCCGATGCCCACGAGCTTGTACATGAATTGTACGGTGCCTGGGAGCAATTAAATCAACCCCGGATGTACGAGACCTGGCACGACGCTCAGCAAATCAGAGAGGAGGCCCTTGACCTCTTCAGTCTTGGCCTGCTCGATCTTAAAACGCGTGCTCTGATTGAGCGGCTCTTTTGGTCGATTGCCAGAGATATTAATCAAATGACTGCCAAGTTGAAACATGTTCCAGAAGAATTGGTTTCATTGCCTAAATTATTGTCAGATAAGTTTTTCTGTAATTTTTCTTTGTTTCAGTCACTTCCCGATTCTTGGGCAATTGATCAAATATTTCCGATTATTCCCTTGCAACGGCTGGATGAGAAGCCCGACCGTTCGGCCACTATTCAGGATATTACCTGCGATTCGGATGGAAAAATCGACAACTTCATCTCCACTCGGAATCTTTCCCATTTTCTTCCCGTTCACTCCCTGAAAAATAAGGAATCTTATTATATAGGTGTCTTTCTGGTAGGAGCCTATCAGGAGATTTTGGGTGATTTGCACAATCTTTTTGGTGACACCAATGCTGTTCATATCTCTGTAAATGATTCAGGTGAATATCAGATTGATCAGGTAATCGATGGTGAAACAGTGGCCGAAGTGCTTGAGTATGTACAGTACAGCCCCAAGAAACTTGTGCGGACTGTTGAGGGTTGGGTAACTGCCTCCGTTAAAGCGGGCAAGATCACCGCTGAGGAGGGCAAGGAGTTTCTATCGAATTACCGGTCTGGTTTGTATGGCTATACCTACCTTGAATAGAAATCGCTAAATTTCGTACAACTGTTTTCAATCTCTGTAGCTGCAGATAATCGTACCAGAATTTTTGGTATTCGCGCTATTTTTCTACTTTTGCGCCCCGTAAAGGGCCTCATAGTTCAAGGGATAGAACGGAAGTTTCCTAAACTTCAGATTCGCGTTCGAGTCGCGGTGAGGCTACATGGGAGGCATTTTGCCTCCTTTTTTTTGTCTTCCATTAAACTTTTTACTGTCCGAAGTATCCATTCTATGGTCTTCCTGCTAATTAACAGCATATTCTTGGTTACAGCGGAATTCCAAAGAATGAATGCGGAACATTTAAAAAGTAACACCCGAGATGAAAAAGATTTTCCTTGCAGTTGCTTCGGGCCTCCTTGTTTGGAGCACCGTTGATGGTGGAATGGTATTGGAACTCTGCGATACTGTGCAGACGACCTCCCCTACACAAATGGTTAGGGTTGAAGTTTTTGGCTCCGACAGTGCCGATTACACGTTGCATGAATTCCGACGGGGTCGTGGCAAACGGTTGGGCTTGGTTAACGGAATTTCGATCGACGCTCATGTTGAACAGACCCTTGGTAAGAGTGTAAGGGGCAACCGTGCTAGGGTGGTTCATCGAATGGGTTCAGACGAATTATTCAGATACAAATTTAAAGGTACAACAGACGGTGATTCGCTTTTTCGCCAATATAGAATGTTGCGGCGCGAAGGTTACGGTACGGATGTAATGATTGTACGACACCGTGCAGGAAATCCACCCATGGTGAACAGGTCTGCGGTTCGATATCGGACCGAGCCTGCCTTACATCGATACCACCAGCGAAACAAACAAAACAGCATAGACCTGTCGGCCCCTAATGTGATTTCGTACAAAAAGCGCAAAATGAGTGGAGGCCGAGAAAAGATTACCATCATCAGAAAGGAGCTTGGCGATTCAGACGTTGATCAAATTATTGAGCCCCATCAAAAGTTGTACGTACCTCAACGACCGGTTAGCGAGTTGGAGATTGAAACTGTTCCGGGGGCTGGTGAACGGCGTATTCGAATCAGGGTTGACGAGGAGAAGATAGATCGGTAATCAATTTAGGCAGTAGGCAGCAGTTTATTTGGGAAGAACCATCTTTTAGATCTGTTCCCAACCCTCCCGATATTTGTGCCTTATCCATTCTTGAGCCATTTCGAGTGCCGGCAACGTTGCCATTTCGCGGTTAAACCTTGGATCTCCGTTCACAATCTCAAATCTATCGCGGGCTAAAATCCGCAACCGATCGTCGAACCCAATATTGGTGAAGCGCATATTTTTTCCATCCCAATCGAGCTTTCGGTTTAGGCTTTGCAGCCTGATGGCCAGAACCCCAGCAAGTATCATTTCATTAAGCGGACCAGCAACTCCAAATTGAGAGGAAGCCTCCAGACGTGCATTCCGGTCTTCTTTGCATGCTCTAATCCAGTCCTGCTCATGACCACCATTCATGGCATTGCTGATTCGGCGTATGGTTCTGGTAGGCTGTTGGGTATTTTCAGCAAGATGTACTGGCAGCAGTTTAGGATTTCGCGAATAGGTACCACAAATGATCTTGCCCCTTGTTCCATGAAAAAGACAACCACCATCGGCGTCGCCCATGGGTTCTCCTTGTGGTAATTCATCGGGTCGAGGTGGCATCATTCCTCCATCGTACCAGTGCAGCGTTACAGCCGGCATAGCGACCTTAGGAAGATTGTCGCGCCGGGCAAACTCATATTGAACGAATTGAGCATTGGGGGGAGATTCGGTGGTAGCCCCGGCCGACGATCCCTGAACGGTAAGAGGATATTCGAGTTGCAGCGCCTGAAATGGCGCATCTAAAATGTGACAAGCCATATCTCCTAAAGCCCCGGTCCCAAAGTCCCACCAGCCACGCCAATTCCAAGGAGTGTAGGTTTCATGATAAGGCCGAAATGGGGCTGTTCCAATAAACAGATTCCAATCGAGATCTCTGGGCTCCCTCATGGTCCTTGATGGACGTTCTAGCCCTTGCGGCCATATTGGGCGGTTGGTCCACGCATCGACGTGCGTTACCTCACCAATTACGCCAGCGTGAATCCATTCAGTAATCTGCCTGATCCCATCGTCAGAATTTCCCTGATTGCCCATTTGAGTGGCCACGCCATAGGTTTTTGCGGTTTCGGAAAGAATGCGTGATTCGTAAATTGAATGCGAAAGCGGTTTCTGCAAATAAACATGATACCCTTTTCGCATGGCCATTATGGCGGGTAGGGCGTGCGAATGATCGGGTGTGGCAATCAAAACAGCATCGATGTCCTGTTGTTGGTCAAACATCACACGATAGTCTTTGTACTGTTTTGCCCTCGACCAGGCTTTAAAAGCACTCCGGCCTGCATAGTCCCAGTCGACATCGCACAAAGCCACAATATTTTCAGACTCCATGTTCTTTAGATTTCGGTAGCCCATACCACCCACCCCAATGGCGGCAATGTTGAGCTTAGAACTGGGAGGAGTGTGTCCCAATCCAGCAATCACGTTGCTCGGTAAAATGGTAAATAAGGTGGAGGCCGCGACGCCATTTGTTATAAACCGGCGTCGGCTAAGGAAAGCGGATGTGGTGCCCGAAGTTGACATAGATGAAGGTTTTGACTTCTGCGTTGCAATCAGGGCCGAATGTAGAAAAAAAAACAGGGATGTGCAATATTGGGC
>CAYGIQ010000160.1:4658-6062 GCA_964349885.1 uncultured Prolixibacteraceae bacterium
AATATTGGTAATTTGCTTTGTTGTTATGCCGGCATATCAGGCAGTGACCAACCTTTTCGGTAGGTGTGCTTGATGAGTTCAGCGGCAAAATCCTGAGCAGACATTGGTTCGGTCCAATCTTTTCTGAAGGTTGGATGACCGTCGTTGATCTCAAATCCGTCGCGAACAACGGTGCGGATTTTTTCATCGGCATTAATGTTCGTAAATCGCATATTTTCCCCATCCCAAAGAAGCTCTTTGTTGAGGCTTTGCAAACGAACTGCCAATACACCCATAACAACCATTTCGTTGAATGGTCCAGCCTCTTTGAAATCGGAGGCAGTAGGAACTCTGTTTTCAGGACTTTCCTTGCATGCTCGTACCCAATCCATTTCGTGGCCGCCTCTGGTGGCATTTTCAATTCTACGACGGAATTTGGGAGCATTGGGTACACGTCCGGAGAGCAACCAAGGATTAACACCGTAGCATCCACAGATAAGTTTGTCTTTGGTTCCGTGGAAAATTACACCACCGCCCTGATCGTTCATATCTTTGCCTGCTGGCCAGCCTTCGGGTTTCATTGGTTGCAAACCACCATCATACCAGGTAACTTCAACCTCTGGCAGGGCAGCACCTCTGCGCATTCCTTTCCAGGGCCTCTCGGGGTTGCGCGCCGGGAAGACCAGTTTAACCATTTCCGCATTGGGCGCGCAATCGTTGAGCAGCAAGGTAGAACTACCTTGGGCTTTGGTAGGATAACCCAATTCAAGACCCACAAATACGGGGTGTAATATATGACAGGCCATATCGCCCAGTGCTCCTGTTCCAAAATCCCACCATCCGCGCCAGTTCCAGGGCGTGTAGAGTTCATGGTATGGCCGCATTGGAGCGGGACCAATAAAGAGATCCCAATCTAGGGTTTCGGGCACCCACATGCCTGGTTCAGGACGATTCAGACCTTGCGGCCAGATGGGTCTGTCGGTGAAAGCTTCAACTTTGGTAACCTCGCCAATTTCGCCATTGGCGAGCCACTCGCTAACAAGGTTTACACCCTCGCCCGATGAGCCCTGGTTACCCATAGAGGTAGCCAATTTGTACTTATCGGCAAGTTTGGTGAGCAGTCGCGATTCATAAACGGTGTGGGTTAGGGGCTTCTGCACGTATACATGCTTGCCCATTTCCATTGCATGGGCTGCCGTTATGGCATGCGTATGGTCGGCCGTTGCAATAATCACTGCATCGATCGAACGGCCCATCTCTTCGTACATCTTCCGGAAGTCCTTGTAAACTTTGGCATTAGGATAGGTGTCGAATACCCTTTTGCTGTACTTGAAATCAACATCGCAAAGTCCTACAATGTTTTCCGAAGCAACATTGCGCAGGTTAGATGCACCCATACCTCCGGCACCAACACAGGCAATATTG
>CAYGIQ010000161.1:0-5923 GCA_964349885.1 uncultured Prolixibacteraceae bacterium
GGCCAAGATAGGTAATACTGGCACCCTGGTCGAAGGCTGCAACTTCAAAGGCACATCTTGTGCGGGTAGAGCTTTTCTCGAAGATGAGGGCAATGTTTTTACCGGCCAGCTCGGGTTGTTCCGTTCCTGCCTTTTTTGCTGTCTTCAGTCCGGCCGACATCCAAAGCAAATGGTGGATCTCTTCGGGTGTAAAATCGAGCAGCTTTAAAAAATGGCGGTTTTTTAGTTCTATGGTCATTGGCATTTATTTTAGATGATAAAAACTGGTGTTATTCGTAGTGGAGCGTAATCTTCGAACCAAATCTTTTGTCTTCCAGTTTGTGTGCTTCTGTAATCACACTCTTTTGGCCGCCGCTGGCTATAAACTGAAGGCATGCCCTAACTTTGGGTGCCATGGAGCCCTCGCCAAAAGTACCGGCGTTGAGGTAGTTCAGAGCATCGTGGTAGTCGAGAAATTCTAATTTCTCCTGTTCCGGGGTTCCAAAGTGTTTGTAGATAAATGGTACATCTGTAAGTATATACAGCTCGTCGGCACCTATTTGAGTTGCCAGCAGCGCTGAGGCTACATCTTTGTCGATTACTGCATCTACGGTTCTGATATCGCCCCGTTCGTCGAAATAGACTGGTATTCCGCCACCGCCTGCCGCTATAACAATATTGCCCTGGCGTGCAAGATGACCTATGAGTGTATGGTTGAGCACATCGCGGGGTTCGGGCGAGGCCACAACCCTCCGGTATCCGCCACCTGACTTACCCGATGGTTTGAAAACCCAGTTTCGGCTCCCGGAAATTTTATCGGCATCCTCCCTGCTGTATATTTTCCCGATCCCCTTCACAGGATTCTTAAACGCCGGATCAAGGGGGTCAATTACCACCATATTTACCAATGTTACCACATGCCGGTCGATGCCATGCCGTCGCAGCACATTTCGCAGCATCCTTTCAATCATATACCCAATACCCCCCTGCGAGTCGGCAACGCATATGTCGAGCGGCATAGGGGCAATCTGGTACTGCGATTCACCGGCTTCGTTGCGCAACAAAATGTTCCCAACTTGGGGTCCATTGCCATGCGTAATTACCAGGTCGTACCCATCCTTAATTAAAAAGATCATATTTTCGATGGTCTCGGCAGCATTCTTTTCCTGCTCCTCTATGGTTCCCTTCTCATCCTGGCGCAGCAGGGCATTTCCCCCTAGGGCAGTAACCGCAAGTTTGCGCATAGTTCAGCGTTTAACGGGTTGTTCTCTACAAAGTAAGCGATTGGTCCGAAGAAAAACCCTGATGTTTATTATGGTATGGCTGATTGCACGCTCAATAAATCGGAATTATGAACAGCTAAGGGTGCCGGCTTTGAGTCTGATGGTTAATAATTTGCAGGTGCCAATGTGTCTGCGATCTGCCTGTTTCGCCCGATTCGAAGGATAAATTTCATTACATTTGCGCCATATTTCCTGTCAAATTGGTCAAATGGTAACAAACGCACGCAAAAAATCTGGTAACGCAAAAAGAGGCAGCACATCGCAGCCCTGGTGGTCTTTTTTTTCAGACTACCGATTTTCGTTTACCACAGGGGTTATTCTGCTGGTATTTACCTTCTATATGGCCATTGCTTTAATCTCTTTTATTTTTACGGGTGCTGCCGACCAGAGTAAATTCGACTTGCCAGTGCGGGAACTTATCTTTGACGCAGAGATTAAAGTTGAAAACCACGCTGGCAAAGCAGGTGCTTGGTTGGCCGATCTGTTGATCAATCGTGGTTTTGGGATTGGCTCTTACCTGTTTGTTTACCTTTTAGGACTTCTGGGCTTCCGAATGTTGGGATACAAGCCACAAAACGGTTACCGGAACGTGGCATTCTCTGTGTTAAGCATTCTCTGGATTTCGTTAACATTAGGATTTCTCTTTGCCAAAAGCGATGCAGGGTCTTTCCTTTATCCGGGCGGACGGTATGGTTTTGTGTCGGCCATTTGGCTCAATTCACTGTTGGGAAAGGCAGGTACCTTTTTGCTGCTTCTGTTAACTGCATTTACAGTTACTACAATTGCATTTAAATCGTCGCTTCCTTGGTTAATTGCCAAACTCAAACCCAAGGAGAAGCCAATGGGTGTGGGCGAGAAGAGTGATCCTCTGGAGGATTTTTTGCTCGACGATGAACCTGAATTTCCACATGAAGTTGCCATTACCAAAGTTATTGACGATTCAGATGTGGTGCAGGCAATATTTGATCCCGACGAGCACCTGTCAGGTGAAGAATCCTTGTCGCATCAAAATTTTGAAGCTCCCGTCGCAACTGCTAATTTGGTTGCCGACGATAAGGGACTGGAAATTGAGATTGAGGCCACCGAAGAGGAAGAGGAATTTGTTCCAGATGGGAGCATGCCCGATTACGACCCTACCCTCGAACTCTCTAACTACCGGAAACCAACACTCGATCTTCTTTCCGACCATCAATACGGTAAAGCCGAAGTTAGCAACGAGGAGTTGATTTCGAATAAAAATAAAATTGTTGATACCCTCAGGCATTACAAAATAGAGATCACCAAAATAAGGGCTACCATTGGTCCAACCATTACCCTTTACGAAATTGTACCGGCTCCTGGCATTCGAATTGCCAAAATCAAAAACCTCGAAGACGATATTGCACTGAGTCTGGCTGCCCTTGGTATCCGCATTATTGCACCCATACCCGGCAGAGGTACCATCGGTATTGAGGTACCCAATCAGAATCCCGAAGTGGTTTCGATGAAGAGCATTCTCAGCTCCAAGAAGTTCATGGAGTCCGATGCCGAGCTGCCCATAGTTCTGGGAAAGACCATTTCTAACGAAACCTTCATGTTCGACCTTGTAAAGATGCCCCACATACTGGTAGCCGGTGCTACCGGTCAGGGTAAATCGGTTGGCCTCAATGTGATTATTGCCTCTCTGTTGTACAAGAAACACCCTTCGGAACTTAAATTTGTGTTTGTCGATCCCAAAAAGGTCGAACTCAATCTGTATGCCTCCATCGAACGACACTTTCTTGCCAAATTACCCGACGACGATGAACCCATCATTACAGATATTCAGAAGGTGAAACACACCCTTGCCAGCCTTACCGTAGAGATGGACCGTCGGTACGACTTGCTTAAGAAGGCACATGCACGCAACGTTAAGGAGTACAACGAAAAGTTTGTAAAGCGCCGACTGAATCCTGAGAAAGGACACCGATACCTGCCCTATATTGTAGTAATCATCGATGAGTTTGCCGATCTGATTATGACTGCCGGCAAGGAGATTGAGCTTCCCATAGCCAGAATAGCCCAGCTGGCGCGCGCTGTGGGTATCCATATGATCATTGCCACACAGCGGCCTTCCATCAACATCATAACCGGTGTAATTAAGGCAAATTTCCCGGCCCGTATAGCCTTTAAAGTCGCCTCCATGATCGATTCGCGCACCATTCTCGATGCCACAGGTGCCAATCAGTTGATTGGCAAGGGCGATATGCTCATTTCAAGTGGAAGCACGGTTTCGAGGGTACAATGTGCTTTTCTCGATACGCCCGAAGTGGAGACCATTTGTCAGTTTATTGCCGAACAGCCTGGCTTTCCAACTGCATTTCTGCTTCCTGAGGTCGAAAATGGCGACGATGGACTGCTTGACACCGACCTGTCTAACCGCGATGAAATGTTTGACGAGGCTGCCCAAATGATAGTGCGCAATCAAATGGGTTCTACATCCATGATTCAACGCAAGTTGTCGATAGGATACAATCGTGCCGGTCGCATTATGGATCAGCTAGAGATAGCTGGGATTGTGGGGCCGAGCGAAGGTAGCAAGGCCCGGCAGGTGCTAATACAGGACGAATATAGTTTGGAACAATTATTGAATAAACTCTGAACCAACTGGTAAGTAAAGCATATCTGGGCAGTGGGTTTCGTTTAAATTCTATAGATTAATGCATTGTAGTATGAAGAGAGTTATAATACTGGTGATGGGATTGTTGATGGTTACCCTTTTACCTGCGCAGAATGTAGAGAGGGCCAAGCAGTTGCTGGAACAGACTAGTAAAAAAATGCAAAGTTTTCAGACGCTCTCCGCCAGTTTCATTTTTACCATGGAAAACAACCGGATGGGAATCAACGAAAAGAATTCTGGTACCTTGTTGCTCAAGGGTGCTAAGTATCAGGTAAATCTTCCTGACCTTGGTATGCAGGTGTTCTCCGATGGTAAAACTGTATGGAATTTCATGGAGGCTGCAAATCAGGTTATGGTTACCAACGCCGGTGACAATAGTCAGGGGGGTATCGATCCTTCAATGATCTTCAATGTATATCAGGAGGGTTTCAGCTATACCTTTGTTGACGAGAAATCTGTGAGCAATAAAACCATTGCTTATATGGACTTGGTGCCGGAAGACCAATCGGGCGACTTTACAAAAATTACGGTAGGGGTCGACAAGAATGCTTTAATGGTGCACTCTTTGGTGACACATGGCAAAGATGGCAACCTTTATGGTATATATGTAAACGATTACCGCACCAATCAACCCATCGACGATGGTCAGTTTGTATTCAGCAAAACAGCCCATCCAAGGGTCGAAGAGATTGATTTCAGATAAAGACTTTCGGTAGGGATTGTTGCTCAGGGTTCGACCTTAAATTTATCGACCGTAGAAACTTCGATGAACGAAGCGCCTGCATCGTCTCCAAATCTTCCTCCCACATAGATAATCAGATCGTCGCGGTCGATGCTGTTGCTTGCAAGAAGGGAGGAGATGGCTGCTTTCTCAATCTTGAATTTATTTTTCTTGATTTCCAGGAACGAAGGGAAGACTCCGTACGAGAGAGCCATCTCGCGCACTACACGCATGGAGTGACATTTCGCAAACACAGGGCAGGAGCCTCTGAATGAGGCAAGATAACGCGATGTCTTGCCTGTTGTTGTGGTTGCGATAATCGAGCTGACAGGAAGCTCATTCGATGCCTTTATTGCCGCTTCTGCCAGATAGGCCTGAATGTCGTTTTTGAGGGAAGGTTTGGCGACGTCGTTTCGGTTATCGTCCGAAATCTCGGTTTCCCGTGCTATTCTTGCCATGGTTTTTACTGCCTCCACCGGATATTTTCCATAGGCGGTTTCACCACTCAACATGAGTGCGTCGGTTCGAGAAAATACCGCATTGGCAATGTCGCTTACCTCGGCTCTTGTGGGTCGGGGGTGTTCAATCATACTATGCAGCATTTGTGTGGCTACAATAACCGGTCTCATTCGCTCAACCGCTTTGCGGATGAGGTTGCGCTGTATTCCTGGTAATTTTTCGGCAGCAATTTCGATGCCCAAATCACCGCGAGCGATCATTATACCATAGGCCTTATCGAGAATTTCATCGATATTGTTTACTCCGTCGAGGTTCTCAATTTTGGCAATGATCTTGAGCGGGCTGTTATGACTGTCGAGGATCTGCTGCACTTCCATCACATCTTTTTTACTGCGGACAAAGGAGTGGGCAATAAAATCGAGTTTCTGCTCGATGGCAAAAAGTATAAATTGGCGGTCTTTTTCGGTTACCGATGGCAACTCAAAAGTAACTCCCGGAACATTGAGACTTTTATTGTTTTTAATTACTCCATCGTTTTCGACCCTACATTCCAGATGCTGCTGATTCGATAATACGGTAAGTTCAATGTCACCGTCGTCGATTAATATCCGGTTTCCTGGCACCAGCATTTCATGCATGCGGGCGTAGCTAACGAGCAACTGGTTGTTTTCTGATTGTTTAAATTGACCGCTTACCAAAAGTGTATCCCCTTTTTTGACAATGATGGGCACATTTACTTGCTGCGTGCGAACCTCCGGTCCTTTGGTGTCGATCAGTATCGCGATTTTATTCGATACCTTTCGTATGTTTTGAATTACGATGAGTGCTGTTTCAGTAGTAATG
>CAYGIQ010000162.1:0-5919 GCA_964349885.1 uncultured Prolixibacteraceae bacterium
GTGTTCGCATACAATAAATTATGCTGCCTTATGCGTTCTTAAAAGGTTGGCAGCTATATTTTTTTATAAACTCCTGTAATGTTTGTAAGGATTTTGTTTTTAATTACGCTGATGGTTTCGGTGCCTTCTTGGGTATCGGCGCAACGTTTGCTTGTTAGCGGAAGGGTTGTCGATGCAGATAGCCAACTTCCCATTGCTCAGGTTTCTGTAATGGACGGACGTTCGGGTACAGCAACCATTACCTCTGAACAGGGAGTTTACTCTCTGTTTTTGCAACGTGGTGAGGTAGAATTGGTTTTCAGTGCAGTAGGGTTTTCCACAATAAAACTTCCCATCAACCTGGCGTCCGATACTTTATTAGACGTACGAATGAATGCTGCTTTGCAGGATTCTCTGCGAAGGTTCAAACGTGATATACTGCTCAATCCATTTTCTGAAGTGCAGCCTGCAAGAGGCAATTCCAAGCGCTGACCGGCGATAAACGATCGCACTTCGACATAATTCCTTGTGAATAAAAAACAAAAACGGGAGCTACTTTTAAAGGTAACTCCCGTTTCACTTTAAGGACTTACATCCTCTTAGCGCCAGGTTACTGTTATTACAGCCGGCTTTTTACCTAACCAGGGTTACCCGGTTTGGTCTGCTGCCCTTATCCTTCCGATACAACTTGTTACCATCGTATCTTCCAGATGTCCGTTATATGGTGTCTTTAACTTGCATCAAAAACTCCATCTTCCCGGACGAAGTGCTGGATGGTTTTACGGGATTTGTCATCTCTGTCGCTTCCCTGGGGTGCTGTAGTTGCCGAAACATCTACCCAACCCGGATAGTTTCGAATCTACCGAAGCAGAATCCGACTTTTCCACCATTTTCGCTCAAACCTTCAAAGAACGCCTTTCGGCTTTTGTTGGCGACGTCAACCTGTGGTTTTCACCACTTCGGACGACTTCGGCTCCTCAACCAAGCGGTTTTTCAACCGTACGATTTAACTGCCTGCCCATTTAAGGACTGCTGGTTTCCTCCTTGTTGTCGGAGCAGCTTTTTATCGCTCACCTGATGAAACAAATATAAGTACATACTGCGAAATTTTAAAAATAAACAAGCATAAGAAATACACGCGTTATCAACCAGTGTTATGAACAATTGTTGGTAACTAAGGATGAATCTATTGAACCCTCATCAACTTGCTTTGCATACGATGAACAAACCGTAAAACTAATTTTTAAAATTATATTTAGGTAGCGCTGGTATTTACTTTCATGTGGGTCTTATCTTTATACTATCTTTTCTGAAAGCATTTTTGTGACCGAAGAAATAATGCTGGAGCGCCTCCGAAATGGCGACGAGCGGGCTTTTAAATTATTAGTGGAATCCTATCAGCGTATGGTGTTTGGCACCTGCTATGCTATTGTACATTGTACTGATGATGCCGATGACGTTGCTCAGGAAGTATTTATCGAGGTGTTCCGATCGATGCAACAGTTCAAAGGTGAAGCCCGTCTGTCGACCTGGATGTATAGAATTGCAGTAAACAAGTCACTGAATCATTTACGTAAAAATCGCTATCGCAGGCTTCTGAAACCTTTTGAGGATATTCTTGGCTCGGTAGTTTCAATGCCAACGAATGAACTTGCGTCTGACAGGGTGGAGTCGCAGGAACGGTCTGATATTCTTCATCGAACCATCGATTCTCTGCCGAAAAATCAGCGGATCGCCTTCCTTCTTAATAAATATGAGATGCTTTCATACAAGGAGATAGCAGATGTTATGGAGACCTCCATTCCAGGGGTTGAATCGTTGTTGCACCGAGCAAAGTCGAATCTTCGTAAAAAATTGGCAAATTACCTATGAATGGAATAATGCAACCGAAGGTTTATAAAGGATATAGTGTCTTATTCTAAATTTAATTCAATGAACTGCAAAAAATACCAGGATCTTTTATTGGATTATGCATCAAATGATCTTTTTGAATTTCTTAGGGATGATGTGGCCAATCATCTTCAGCATTGCTCCTCGTGCAGCCGGGAGTTTCATAATGTAAGGCTTTTCGCGCAGCTGTTAGAAGAAGACCGCTCAATTATGCCTCCTCCTTTTATACATACCCGTGTAAAGGGGCAATTGCAAAGGAGAGCAGCTTTCTGGAAATGGAGTTCCCGTCTTCAGCCGGTTGCATACGCTCTTATGCTCAGTGCAGCCATCTATTCAGGCATCTGGATGGGTAGTTATTTTGCAGATACGAATGATTTATTAAGTCAGGATATTACGAACTTTGTTAATGAGATCCGTTTTGAAACCATTGAACAAGCTATACTTGAATAAATTCAACAAATTGTCATGATAACCACTACCAGAAACAGGACTTTAATTTGGATGCTGATCATCTCATTATCCATAAATATTTCTCTGATTGTTTCGTTTGGCTATAACCGATCTACAAAAGGGTTATCGTCTAATCAAAAATCAGAGCAGGCAAATGGAATAGAGACGGTTAGAGATGCTGCTTTTTTTATCAGTCAGTTAAATTTTACTGATGCTCAGGCTCAATCGTCGCGTGGAATACACCGACAATACAACAGAACAGCCAACCGCATTGCAACTGAGTTAAACATTCTGCGTAAGCAAATGGTAGATGAGTTGGGTCGCGAGCATTCGAATAAAGAGCACCTCGCTCAGATAAATGAAAGATTTGGTCTGCTTCATGAAGAACTTAAGCAAGCTACGGTTGCATATTATTTAAACATGAAAGAACTTTGCGACAGCGAACAGCAGAATCAGCTGTATGAGTTGTTTTCAGAAATGGTTGCGAACGAACAAGACGGCGGCAGGCGCACCGGAGGCCGGTATGGAAGGGGATGGCAAAACAGGACAGGACCCAATGAAAACTAAGCTTTCATGACTTTGATTTTTCCTATTTAAATATTTCCTATTTAAATCCGTTATATAAAACGCTAAAGGTTTACAAACTTTAAATTTTGCAAAAGATGTTTCTAAAATCATCCATTGCCATTAACGATAATGGCTTTCTGTTCGATCCGAACACCGGCGATTCATACACCACCAATTCTGTAGGGAGAGAAATTGTCTTTATGCTCAAACAGGGAATGCTTGTGGAATCTATTAAATTGAAGATTCTTGAGCGTTACGATGTTGATGAAATCACCCTTGAAAAAAATATGATCGATTTCATTGCTATGCTACGCCACCATAATCTAACAGAAGCTTCATTATGAGCAAAAAGTTTCCGATTCATATCGCTGTAACCGGACTGAACAATACCGACAATCCCGGCCCTGGTGTTCCTGTTATTCGAGGTATCCGCGAGTCGGTGGTTCTCGACCCCCGCATAATTGGTATGGCTTACGAAAATCTGGAGCCTGGGATTTATATGCCCGGAATTACCGATAAGTCGTACCTCATACCGTATCCTTCATCGGGAAGTAAAGTCTTTTTGAACCGAATTCTGGAAATTCATGAAAAGGAAAGGATTGATCTGATTGTTCCGAATTTCGATGCTGAACTATACTCATTTATTAAGGCTCAGGAGACGTTGCAGAAGCATGGTATTCGGACATTTCTTCCATCCCTCGATCAACTCGACGAGCGCAGTAAGGCCAATCTTCCTGCATTTGGGCGAAAATATGGCATCAAAGTTCCGGATTCGCGCGAAATTACCAGTCTTAACGATGTCCCATCCTTGCGCGACGATTTTGATTATCCGGTATTGGTAAAAGGCAAATTTTACGACGCCTATATGGCCTACAACTCTGATCAGGTCATTTCTCATTTTATGAAAATTATGGGAAAATGGGGTCTGCCGGTAATTGTACAGGAATACATCAAAGGAACCGAGGTGAATGTTGTGGCCCTGGGCGATGGATTGGGCCGAACGGTTGGGGCGGTATCAATGCGCAAACAATACATTACCGATAAGGGTAAAGCGTGGGGTGGAATTACGATACAAGATCCCAAAATGCTCGAAATAACCCGTAACATCATTGCCAATACCCGATGGCGTGGGGGAATGGAGTTGGAGATGATCAAGACTGCTTCGGGGGAATACTATCTCATAGAAATCAATCCCCGCATTCCTGCCTGGGTTTACCTAGCAGTCGGGGCCGGTCAAAATATACCGGAGGCTTTGGTTATGCTCGCTATGGGAATGGATGTGCCAACTATGGAACACTACGAAATTGGGAAAATGTTCATCCGATACTCTTGGGATATGCTTGGCGATATTTCTCAATTTGAGGCCATCACTATGGGTGGCGAATTTGTATCAAAATAGTTACCACATAAAGGTATTTAATGCAACTGAATATGGAAAAATTAAAATATGAGCGCCCAGTAATCAACCGAATACAAAGCGGCTTACCCGATAAATTTGGTGCAAAATTCAGCATCGATGTACAGACTCAAATTGAGGGTCGTGGTGTGGAGGAACTGCTCTCAACGTTCGGATCACCTCTTTTCGTTGTGTCTGAAACCAATATCCGCCAGAGGTACCGTGAACTGTTGCAGGCTTTTGAAAGCAGATATTCTAAAGTTCAGATGGCTTGGTCCTACAAGACCAATTATCTCGACGCAGTTTGCCGTATTTACCATCAGGAGGGTGCATGGGCAGAAGTGGTTTCATGGTTTGAGTATGAGAAAGCCCTCAGCAACGGCGTCGATCCACGAAAGATCATTTTCAACGGCCCCCATAAGGCCGAATCTGAACTACGCTCGGCCATTGCTGCTGGTTCGCTGATCCATATCGATCACTTTGATGAACTCTACCAGATTATCTCGATCACCCAAACAATGGATGTAAAGGCAAATGTGGCCATAAGGGTAAATATGGATACCGGTATCTACCCACAATGGGAACGCTTCGGATTCAATTACGAAAATGGTGAGGCATGGAACGCCATCAATCGGATTATGCTAACTCCCTCGCTTGAATTATTGGGTCTGCATACCCATATCGGCACTTATATTATGAGTGTCTCAGGATACGCAATGGCAACGGCTAAAATGTCTGAGCTTGCAGTGCGCACCAGCCGCAAGTTTAGCCATGCCATCAAATACATCGATATGGGTGGAGGCTTCGCTACTTCCAATACCCTTAAAGGTGCCTATTTGCCCGGATCAGATACTTGTCCGACATTTGATGAATACGCAATGGCCATAACCGGTGCTTTGCAAAATTCGGATATTCGGCAAGATGAAATGCCGCTGCTTATACTGGAGACTGGAAGAGCGCTTATCGACGATGCTGCATACCTTCTGGGGCGGGTCGTAGCCAACAAACGCATGGCGAGTGGTCGTCGGAGTATGATTGTGGACTTTGGAGTCAACCATCTGTTTACTTCCTTTTGGTATGAACACATAATCCATTCTGCAGTTCCGGTGAATGATGATGCCGAGGATACGCAAATTTGTGGTCCGTTGTGCATGAACATCGATGTTATACGGCAGGCTGTTCGTTTTCCGCTCCTACAACCCGGCGACCCGTTATTAGTAGAAAGGGTGGGGGCCTACAATATGACGCAATGGATGCAATTTATAACATACCGACCAAAAGTTGTTTTACTTGGGATCGATGGAAATGAATATATAATCCGAGAAAACGAAAATTTGGATACATTTAAGATGTACGAAAGGGTCCCCGAATTTCTAAAAGCATAAATGAGGTCACTGATCCATTTTTTAAAACTTCAGAGCGAGGCTTTCATTTCAAGTTACGCTCAGGTCTTTTTTTCCGACAACCGCTGGTTTGCAGTCATCTTGTTGGTGGTAAGCTGTATCGATCGCCATGTGGGTATGGCCGGTGCCATTGCGGTTTTAACCGGAAATATGGCTGCATCTGTTTTGGGGTACAGCGACTGGTTCCTTCGCAAAGGATATTATGGATTTAACGGTCTTCTGGTAGGTCTGGGT
>CAYGIQ010000163.1:0-1153 GCA_964349885.1 uncultured Prolixibacteraceae bacterium
GTTTTATAGTCAGTTTGTGGTTAAAAAAAATTATTTGGTAACGCCTTTTTTCAGAATGCTGATTAGTCCTTCAAAATGGGGAGTATACTTCTCGTATTTGTTCTGAAGAAAGAATGGAATTTCAAGACCCTTCAAAACCATTAAGAATATATCGGTTGTAGCATCTACCTCCACATCCAGTACAAACTCACCGGAGTTGATACCTTGGTGTATTATTTTCTTAATATTTTCTTTTTCCCACATTTCCAATTCTGTTCGCAAGTCATCGACAAAATGAAATTGTTCAAAAAAGTCGGCCTTGAGTGTTTCTTGATAATTCGCCGAATGGTTTAAGACTTCCATTCTTTTCATCAAATAATTTCTTAGTTTCTCAAAAGCCGACACATCGGGTTCCTCAAAAATAAGGGTCAGTTGATTTTTTAAGTTATTTATTTCACCAGTGATAACCTCTTTATACAGCTCCTCTTTGCTGGCAAAATGGTAGTACAATGAGCCTTTCGCCTTACGCGCAATTTTGGCGATTTCATCCATCGAAGTTTTATGAAAACCAAAACGGCTAAACAGCCTGTTGGCCACTTTCAGTATCGTATCTTTTGTAGTATCTACCCTCATATTCAATTTGTACCAATATTGTTTTATGGTGCAAGAAAAGCATAAAAAAAAATCAACTCCCCACTCTTAACCAATTTTTTTAAGTCGTCTTCTAACAAATAGCGGCCACGTTGTAGCGATGTAGCAAACCTCTCTCCGAGAATGGTTTTATTCAACCTGAAAGGTACAAAATTTAGAAGTATAAAGTCTGAAATGGTCGGGTTAAATGTTGCATGAGATCGATTAGGGCCATGCTGCTTAATGCCTCTATGACCATTCTTTACATTCTTCCAAGGCAGGAAAGATCATAAGAGTGTAAAAATAAACTCTGTCTGATTTTTATGCGTTCATTTAAAACTACTGATTGATCAAATGAGTTGAAAAATATGCCCTAAATGTTTCACCTATGTTTCAACCAAAGAAATTGCTGCTATTGGTATGGGCAGCTTGGATGTTGGCTTTTGGGTAAATCTGGATTTAGCTACGCTGAATCCATAGGGGGGTGTCCTGAATCAAAAGCCCAACGCTCGCTGGGGCTTTCTTACCTTGGCGATGATGCAAA
>CAYGIQ010000163.1:1253-5881 GCA_964349885.1 uncultured Prolixibacteraceae bacterium
AATAAGACTGGATTTAGCTACGCTGAATCCATAGGGGGGTGTCCTGAATCAAAAGCCCGACGCTCGCCAACGCTCGCTGGGGCTTTCATAATTTGGAAGTAATGTGAAAAAAAGAACTGGATTTAGCTACGCTGAATCCATAGGGGGGTGTCCTGAATCAAAAGCCAAACGCTCGCCAACGCTCGCTGGGGCTTTCTTACCTTGGCAATGATGCAAAAATAAGACTGGATTTAGCTACGCTGAATCCATAGGGGGGTGTCCTGAATCAAAAGTCCGACGCTCGCCAACGCTCGCTGGGGCTTTCTTTTTGTCGCCAATCCCCCTGAAACTTTGTTTCGGGGGGTCTCCAAAAAGAAAGCCCGACTCTTGCGAGCCGGGCTTTTGATTCGTCGGGGCGACTGGATTTGAACCAGCGACCCCACGCCCCCCAGACGTGTGCGCTACCGGGCTGCGCTACGCCCCGAATCTGTTTGTAAACTTGCACTTAAAATGAAAATGCAAACCCTACGTTCCCGAACACAAATTGACCGTTAAACCAAAAGGGGAGTGCCCAAAAACGTGCTGCAAAAGTAGTATTTGAATTTATTCCAGCAAAATTATTTGGCCCTAAAGTTATAGCGGCTTGTATGCCCCCACAGAATTGTGCTGCGACAATTTACACATCGACATATACCCCCTAAATCCCAACCGCTTTCATAGCCCTCCATAGCTTTTATTTATCTCTGATTCAATTTTATCGAATGGCGATGCCTTCCATATTATTCGCAGGTTTGCTACCTTTGTACCCCAAATTAATAGCAATCTATCATGTTCAAACCACTGCAAGTCGACGATAAACCCAATCCCAACCGCCCGGTTACCGAAACCGAAAGGGTACACTGCCTGATTATCGGTTCGGGCCCCGCCGGATATACCGCCGCCATTTACGCCGCCCGCGCCAACCTCAAACCTGTTATGTACGAAGGTCTGCAACCCGGGGGGCAGCTAACTACTACCACCGAAGTCGAAAATTACCCCGGGTACCCCGAAGGCGTTACCGGACCAGTGATGATGGAAGACTTTAAAAAGCAGGCCGAACGGTTTGGCACCGATGTGCGCTGGGGCATGGCCACCAAAGTCGATTTCTCGGGTCCGGTACACAAGGTCTGGATAGATGATACCAAACTGGTGGAGGCCGATGTGGTCATTATCGCCACCGGTGCTACGGCCAAATACCTGGGTCTCGACGATGAAAAAAAATACGCCGGAGGCGGGGTCTCGGCCTGCGCTACCTGCGATGGATTCTTCTACCGCGGAAAGGATGTTGCCGTGGTGGGTGGTGGCGATACCGCTGCCGAAGAGGCCATATACCTCGCAGGCCTCTGCAATAAGGTGTACCTGATTGTGCGCCGCGACGAACTCAGAGCCTCCAAAGTAATGGCCGACCGTGTGGCCAAAACACCCAACATCGAAATTCTCTGGAAACACCAAACCCTGGGCCTGTTCGGCGATGGAGCTGTAGAGGGTGCCAAATTGGTCAAAAATAAGGGGGAAGCCGGCGAATCATTGGTCGATATCAAAATCGACGGGTTTTTTCTGGCCATCGGGCATACCCCCAACTCCGAAATTTTTGCGGAATACCTCGACCACGACAGTGTAGGCTACATCAAAACCGTGCCGGGTACCTCCAAAACCAATGTTTCTGGTGTGTTCGCCTGTGGCGATGTGCAGGATTCCATCTACCGCCAAGCCGTAACCGCCGCCGGAACGGGTTGTATGGCTGCCATAGATGCCGAACGATACCTCTCCGAAAAACAGAGTCACGCTTAGCCGACACTTTTTCGAAACCGCATAAAAAAGCCCCGGTAGCGCATAGCTGCCGGGGCTTTTTACCTATCGTTTTTTGCAAAGATTACATATCTACTTCCACCTTGGCAATGGTGTCTGAACGGTAAGCTCCCTGCTCCAGTTTGTCCTTGATGGCCTTAAACGCCTGAATGGTGTAGTCTACATCTTCGAGCGAATGGGCTGCGGTGGGAATGATGCGGAGCATTACCTCTCCTTTGGGAATTACCGGATAGGCTACCCCCGAACAGAAGATACCAAAGTTTTCGCGCAGGTCAAAAATCAGGTTGGTGGCTTCTCCCGGACCGCCCTTGAGGTAAACAGGGGTAACACAGGAGTTGGTGCGGCCAAGGTCGAAACCGGCTTCGCGAAGTCCCGATTGCAGCCTGTCGACTACACTCCACAATTTTTCGCGCAGTTCCGGACGGGTTCTGAGCAGCTCTAAACGTTTGAGGGCTCCCTCTACCATAGGCATAGGCAGCGACTTGGCGAAGGTTTGAGAACGCATATTGTAGCGCAGATAAAAACATATATCGGTGTTGCAGGCAACAAATCCGCCAATGCCTGCCATCGACTTGGCAAAGGTTCCAAACAGCAAATCTACCTTGTCGCCAACTCCAAAATGCTCTGCAACGCCTGCACCGGTGGCTCCCATGGTGCCAAACCCGTGCGCATCGTCAACCAGCAACCGAAATTCAAACTCATCTTTCATGGCAGCAATCTCATCCAGTTTGCCAAGGTCGCCGGCCATGCCAAATACCCCTTCGGTAATAACCAGAATACCACCGTTCTGTTTCTCGGCCAAACGGGTGGCGTGCTGCAACTGCTTGCGCAAGCTCTCCATGTTGTTGTGCTGAAAAACAAAACGTTTTCCCATGTGCAAACGCACGCCGTCGAGAATACATGCGTGCGACTCAGAATCGTAAACAACAACATCGTTGCGACCACAAACTGCGTCGATAATCGAAACCATGCCCTGGTAGCCATAGTTGAGCAGAAAAGCATCCTCGCTGCCTACAAAGCTGGCCAGGTTGCGCTCCAACTCTTCGTGGCGTGAAGTCTGCCCCGACATCATACGGGCGCCCATTGGGTAGCCCATACCCCATTTGGCTGCAGAGTCGGCGTCGGCCTTCCGCACTTCGGGATGGTTGGCCAACCCCAAGTAGTTGTTGAGGCTCCAAACCAGCATTTTTTTACCCCTGAAGGTCATGTAAGGCGAAATCTCTCCCTCTAGTTTGGGAAAAGCAAAATATCCGTGAGCCTGTTTCATATATTGTCCGAGGTCTCCCAGATTGGTGCGAAGTTTTGCAAATATATCTGCCATAGCTTTTTGAATATGAATTTTAATTCGTGACAAAAGTAAAATTTTTTGAGCATTTCGATAGGGGGCGTTAAAAAATCATAACCGCTTACTCCCTTCAAAACAATTCTGAATTTAGCCCGTTAAGTATATGCTCAAAATCTATATCTTTGCGCCATGTTTATGAAAATGAGAAATATCATTGCGGTACTGGTTGTTGCGGGGATCACCCTCGCTTCGTGTGGCGATTACAACAAAATACTGAAGAGTACCGACTATGAATTCAAATTTAAGAAGGCAACGGAATTCTACGAAGCCGGAGATTTTGTCAAAGCCGGAACCCTCTACCAGGAGCTGATCAACATCTACCGGGGTACCAGCCGTGCCGATCAGATTTACTTCTATTACGCCAAAAGTATGCTCGGCCAGCGCGACTACCTCATGGCAGCGCAGTATTTCAGAACCCTGCTGAGGGAACACCCTACCAGCCAGTTCGCCGAAGAGGCACAGTTTATGGTGGGTTACTCGGCCTATTTGCAATCGCCCAAAGTACGCCTCGACCAGGAAGTTACCATTACCGCCATCGATGCCTTGCAACTCTACATCAACCTTTATCCGTTCAACGAAAGGGTCGACGAAGCGCATCGTCTTATCGATGAACTGAACGACAAACTGGTGGAAAAATCTTTTCTGAATGCCCGTTTGTACTACGACTTTGAAAACTATAAGGCAGCAGTGGTTTCGCTCGAAAACTCTCTGAAGGAATACCCCGACAGCCGTTACCGCGAAGAGTTGATGTATATGCTGCTTCGCTCGCGCTACCTGCTGGCCATCAACAGTGCCTTAGATAAAAGGGAGGAGCGGCTCTCGAACGCCCTCGATGAATACTTTGCCTTTGTGGATGAATATCCCGAAACCCGCTACCGCAGGGAGGTCGACCGCTACTACCAAACCGTGGCCCGACTTCTCAATTACAACAGTGAAACATTAAACAGCAATTTATAACAACATGGACTATAAAAAAACAAAAGCCGCCCTGTCAACCATTCCAAGGGATCTTGAAATTCTGGAAAGGGAGACCGGCAACGTGTACGAAACTGTAATGGTTTTGGCCAAACGCGCGAATCAGATCTCTTCCGAAATTAAGGAGGAACTGATGGGAAAATTGCAGGAATTTGCCACTTTCACCGACAACCTCGAAGAGGTTTTCGAAAACCGCGAGCAGATCGAAATCTCCAAATTTTACGAGAAACTGCCCAAACCATCACTCATCGCTTTCGAAGAGTGGAAAGAAGACGAGATTTACCACCGCAATCCCGCCCGCGAGAACCGCAAACGGATTTAAGTGTAACTGGCCTTAAGGCCATACCGCATAGAAAGTATAATCTTATGGGTTATACTTTTTTTGTTTGCGGTCATTGACCATTGATCCCAAATTGTAGTGTGGGTTGCCAAAGCTACTGCCGCTTACTGCCTGCAGTTTTTTTTACGATCTTTCAGCCCT
>CAYGIQ010000164.1:0-5790 GCA_964349885.1 uncultured Prolixibacteraceae bacterium
ATTACTACTGTTCCTTTTGCACCATTCCAATGGCCAGAGGCCGCAGTCGCAGCGACAATATTGTCAATACGGTAGAAGAGGCCCGAAAGGCGGTTGAAAAAGGATTTAAGGAGATCATACTCACGGGAGTCAATATAGGTGATTTCGGAAAATCATCGGGCGAAACGTTTCTTGATTTGTTAAAAGCCCTCGAAAAAGTAGATGGATTACTCCGTTTGAGAATGGGATCGATTGAGCCCAATTTGCTGAAAGATGAGATTATCGCATTGGCCGCCGGTTCTCCGGTAATTGTGCCCCATTTTCATGTGCCATTGCAATCGGGCTCCGACGAGATATTATCGATTATGAAGCGCAAATACTCCACCGGACTGTTTGAACAGCGCATTCAAATGATTAGGAAACTCTCTCCCAATGCATTTATCGGGGTGGATGTAATCGCAGGCACCAATGGAGAAACCGAAGCGTTGTTTCAGGAGTCGTACGATTTCATCAATAGCCTTGAAATTTCTCAGCTGCACGCATTTCCCTATTCTGAGCGCAGTGGCACCCAAGCCCTGAAAATTCCCTGGAAGGTCGCAGTAGAGGAGCGAAAAAGCCGCACACAGAAATACATCAATTTGTCGGAGAAGAAGCTTCGGGCCTTCTATGAAAGAAACCTACCATCGAAGCGTACAGTTTTGTTTGAAGAGCGCAACAAAAGCGGTCATTTAGAGGGCTTTACCGACAATTACATAAGGGTAGAGGCTCCCTTTCGCGAGGCAATGATCAATAACGCGGCCTTGGTTCAGCTGGACTCGATTTTACCCGGAGGCAACGTATTGGCTTCGTGGGTAAAATAAAAGCCACCCGGTTTTCACAGGCGGCCTCACATATTTCTTTTGGGTTAAGTCGGAAATTAATCTCTTCTTGCAAGTTTGGAGAGCAATCGCAGCAGTTCGAGATAGAGCCAAATCAGGGTCACCATCAGACCGAAGGCTCCAAACCATTCCATATGGGCAGGAGCACCAGAGTTACTGGCCCGCTCAATGAAGTCAAAATCAAGCATTAAGTTGAGAGCAGCAACCCCAACTACCAGCAGACTAATGCCAATGCTTAGGGTACTGCTGTCGTGCATAAAACTTACACTGGCGCCAAAAAGCGAAGCCACGAAGCTTCCCACATAAACCAGCGCAATGCCGCCGGTAGCTGCCAAAACACCCATTCTGAATTTATCGGTAACCTGAATTACCCGCGACCGGTAGAGCATCAACATGACCACAAATACACCGAGTGTAAGGGCAACAGCCCGCATAACAATTCCGGCAAACTGCATCTCGAAGATGGCAGAAATACCCCCTAAGAACAACCCCTGCAACACAGCATAGATGGGTGCAGAAATGGATGCACTTTTTGGTCTGAAGGAAGTTACCAGTGCTGTAATAAAGCCACCTATTCCACCAATGAGCAGCCAAGGCATTATGGCCGACATAGCCGTTTCGGGGGCTTCGCTGTTGAATGCACTTGTAAATTTTCCCCAGGTGAAGATAGCGCCGGCTACCACTAGGAGCAGCATGAGTGCGGTTTTATTGATGGTCCCGTTAAGGGTCATGGTTTCCTGACCAAAGGTCCGATCCTGCACAAAAGTGCGGTCTGACAATACAGGATTTGAACTTTTTGTAAGCAACATACTTTTCGAATTTATCAATACAGATTGGGGTTTTAACAAAATGCCTGCCACACCAAAAACGTGCGAAACTGATGAAATTTTGTCAGGTGTAAAAATCAAATGCCAGCTTCTGTCTGCTGGGCGAGCGTAAATGCCGCCTCCGATTCGGTTGCTTTTAGCAGCGACAGCAGATCGCTGACCATCTGCCGCATACCATCCGAACGGTGAGCCATTACAATTAATGCCCTCTCGAGCACAATGGAAAGTTGGGGATCGCGTGAAAGGGGTATCAACTCTTCGAAGAATGCTTCAAACATCTCATCAGGCGATTTCTTATCCATCATGGCCAATCTGCCAACCAAGTGTATTGCTGTATAGCGCTGCCAGTGCTTCTTCCCTCTGCACCACTCAAGTGCCTTTATATATGCCCATGGGGTTCTCCAAAAAAGGTTGGCCGAAGCCTGCTCAGCAATCTCTGAATTGGTAAAACTCTTTGCCCAAAAATCCATCTGTTGCTCAGTCACCATTCCGGGCTCATCAAGCAGTGTGGCCAGAATCATCGTCTCCCTCCATTGTTTGTTCCATAATTTAAGGGCCAGTAAATGAGAAGGAGTGTATTCAGCGGCCATCCGGCGTAAGTCCATTAGCGATACCCCCCAATTGAGATGGTAGTCGATGCCTCTCTGCCGAAGGTTATCGGCCACCTCTCCGCTTTTGTATAGCGTTATGGTTTTAAGCAGCTGTTTGAACTGTTGTTCAATTTCTGGATTGTCGAGCCAAAGTTCCATGCAGTAAATTTTCACAAAAATAGGCAAATTACCCATTGGCATGGCGGTTTGAGCACAGATGAACACACAGTATCTACAATTGACCGAATACTATTAAGAACGACAATACGTTCAGAAGTGCAGCACGGAGCCACAATTTTCTAATTTTATACAGAAATTGTATTGTCTGTATGTTGAACATTCGCCAGCACTTAGATGAAATTCTCCACAGCGAATTTTACCGCAACATTGCCGGACTCTTCTCCGGCATAGCAGTAGCAAGGGCCATACCGGCGCTTTTCGCAGTGGTGATTGCGCGGTTATATGCACCTTCCGATTTCGGGTGGTTTGTGTTGGTGCTGAGTTTTGCTTCAGTTCTATCGATACCGGCAACCGGAGGCCTTGAAAAGGCGCTTCTGCTTACGGGTGGCCGAAGGGAAAAACAGCATCTTATGCGCTTCTCGCTCCGAATAAACTGGAGATTGAATGCCGTTGTGCTGGGATTTATTGTGATCTATCTGCTTATCGACCGTTCGCTATCCCTGCACAATCAGCTGATGTTGGTGCTGATTCCGGTGTATGCCTATTTTTTTGCTTCGGTTCAGCTTTTACGCAATCTGCTGATCAGCAACAAAGCATTTAAGCGGCTCTCGGTGCTCGAAGTTTTTCGGGCTGTTGCCATCGGGGGTTTGCAGTCGCTATTTTTTATTTTTCCCAACATCGGACTTTTTCTGGGTATTGTATTGGCCCATATAGCAACCTATATTGCTTTCACACCAGCCAAAGAAAGGGATATTCCGGTAAGTCTTAAGAGAGAGCGGGTACTTGCACGTCGATACATCAACTTTCCGAAATTCTCGGTAGCGAGCGAATTGCTCAACTTTATCAGCAGCCAACTGCCTGTTTTTATGATCAAACCCTTTTTTGGTGCAGCCAATTTGGGACTGTATGGGTTTTCTCACCGTTATCTCAGCCTGCCGGTGCAACTAACAACCATTTCTATTGGCAGTGTTTATGTGCAGAAAGCACAAACGCTCGCAACCCAAAACGAGGCCTTGGGCATTCTGACGTTCTCGCTTTTCAAAAAACAGTTTTGGCTGGCGATAGTCCCATTTACAGTCCTGGGGCTCTGGGGGGAACTTATCTTTGGAGCAATTTTCGGTAGCGAATGGGCTTATTCTGGAAAATTGGGAGCCCTAATGGCCCCCTGGCTTTTCATGGTGTTCATTGGCGCTCCGCTGGCGACCATATTGGTGGTAAGAGAGAAGCAAAAAATATCGATGTTGTTTAACCTGACCATGCTTTTTTTTCGAGCCATGGCCATTGTAATAGGCGCATATGTTGTGCAAGACCTCACCACAACGGTCGCTTTGTACAGTTTGGTTGGATTTCTTTTTTTTACCATGCTTACTGGCTATGCCCTGCATTTGTCGGGGGTTTCCCTCATTCGGGCAGGATGGTTTTCAGCCAAAACCTTTGCGTTTGTGATAGTGCCCTTTGTAGTACTTAAACTCTGGCTATGAGTAAGAATCGCGTAATTGTGAAAACGGAACAGCATTCCCAGATTGTATACCTGTCAGACAGGCATGCATTTCGGTCAAGGGCAAGCGATATAGGTCAAAAAAGAGATGTACGATGAAAACAGCGATCCATTTTCACCACTACAATTGGCATCAGCAAGAAACGGTGTGGGTAACCGGCTATGCATGGGCCTATGGGCAACGGCTAGAGCATCAGTCTTTGGCTGATCAGACTTTGGCGCACACCCTTAACTTCGACCATTTTGTTCGATGGTGTGAAGCCTTAAACGGAGCGTATGCTATTGTAGTGAAGTACGAAGGGGAAGTTTGGGCAACTGTGGGCCACTCTTGGAGTCATCCACTTTTTTATACCATCGACAACAAACGCATTGAAATTGGTGATGTTCCCCATAAGTTAAAAACAGCACCACCTGCAATCAACACAGAAGAACCCATAAAGAGTTACTTTCTTGCATTTGGAGTTACTCCGGGCGATACTACCCTACTCGAGAAGGTATATACCATCAGACCTGGTGAACGAATCCGTTTGTCGGGTAAGGAACGGGAGTCGATACCTTACTGTCCATTCCCAGTAACCAAAAAGACAGCCGAAATTGAACACTCCGATGCAGTATTGAAGCGGGCGATTGATCGGTATGCACCCATGCTTAGCGATCGTCAGATATTGCTACCGCTTACGCGTGGGTATGACTCACGACTTCTCGCCTGTATGTTGAAAGAGGCCGGCTACAACAATGTATTGTGTGCCACGTGGGGAAGGGCCGGAAATGCCGAAGCAAAAACGGCGGGGAACGTTGCTGCTCAGCTGGGTTTTGCCTTCAGGGAGATTGAATACAACCCAGAGATGATTGAAAATTTTTGTTCCAGCAAACAATTTGAATCATACATTGGCCTCTCTGGGCACTTCACTTCAATGCCATACCTACAGGATTATTTCGCGCTCGAGTATCTGACCAGCAAAGGCATTATCAGCAGCAGTACCATCGCACTACCAGGTCATCCCGGCGATTTTGTCCGCGGATCGCACATTAAGCCCGGCATGGAAATATTAAATTGGGAACAAATGGCAGATTCCATCATCGAAAACTTTGCGACCGGAGTTAAGCTCACCAAAAAGCAGCAGCAAGATGTGCAACGACTGGTTATGGCCCATTTTTCTGATGGACAATCAGCAGCCACCCCTTTGGAGTCTTTTGAGCAATGGGATTATGAAGAGCGACAGTGCAAGTTTGTTGCGAACTCATCACAAGTTTACAACCACTTTGGAATTCCACATGCCATGCCGCTGTTCGACCTCGAAATCATGCATCATTTTCTGGCATTGCCGCCCGAACAAAGAATGGATGGCCATCACTATCAGAAGGTAGCCGAAGCCATCTTCGAACGAAATGGAGTTGCCTTCGATTTAAAGCAAAACAGCTCCCAGGGGATAGCTTCGAAAGCCATAAAACAGATGGTGAAAGCAGCCACTCCTGGAGCACTTAAAAAGTGGTATTATCCTTCCGATGACATCATTTTTTACCGCGAAATTACCCAGCAACTAAAGGCTTTTTTTTCAGGATATCGCTTCAGCGAACCCGATCCTCCCCACCGCTACAATGCCTACATCGTGCAGTGGTACCTGCAGTGGATAAACAACCAAGGTAACGAGAATCAGCAATCGGTGAAGGATTGAAAAAATTGGTTAATTTTGACCAGACAATAGGACTAAATGATCAACATCAAAGGTCGTACCCGAAACCTACTGCTAATTGCAGGAGCAGCCCTAGTGGGTTTTATACTTTGGTATTTCAGCGCCATTGTAACCTACATCCTCATCTCTCTGGTAATTTCGTTC
>CAYGIQ010000165.1:0-5756 GCA_964349885.1 uncultured Prolixibacteraceae bacterium
CTATTTGGTGCCACCTATATGGTGGTGTCGCCCGAACACCCTTTGCTGGATGTTTTGGTAACCAGCGACAGACGCGATGAGGTTGCAATTTACAAGCATCAGGCTTCGCTTAAATCGGATCTCGACCGGACAGAGCTGGCCAAAGAGAAAACCGGTGTTTTTACGGGTCGGTTCGCAGTGAACCCGGTTACCGGGAAGCCTATTCCAATCTGGATGGCCGATTATGTTTTATTGGGCTACGGTACCGGAGCCATAATGGCTGTGCCCGGTCACGATACACGTGACTTTGAATTTGCACAAAAGTTTGAATTGCCGGTAGTTTGTATTCTGGATCCAAAAACTGCTCCATCTGATTTGCGCGAGAAAGTGTTGAGCGGTATGGCATGCTGGACAGACGACGGGCTGTATATTCACTCTTCCAACGCTTTGCTTGGATTCGATATCAATGGAATGACCAAACAGGAGGGAATCTCAACTGTAATTGGGTGGCTCGAGCAGCATGGGATGGGGGCTTCCACAATAAATTATCGTATAAGGGATTGGCTGTTTAGCCGCCAACGCTATTGGGGAGAACCTTTTCCGGTTATTCATTGGGATGATGGCAGCATCACCCTCGATGAATCGTTGCCAGTAAACCTTCCTGAACTTGAAAAATTTGAACCTGGAGTAGGAGGCGAGTCGCCCCTTGCCAACGCAGGCAACTGGCTTGAGGTTACGGGTCCAAATGGAGAAAGGGGACGTCGCGAAACCAATACCATGCCGCAGTGGGCTGGTTCATGCTGGTATTATCTGAGGTATATCGATCCAAAGAATGATGAGGCTATTTTTGATGCTGCACTCGAAAACTACTGGATGCCAGTAGACTTGTACATAGGGGGTGCCGAACATGCAGTCCTGCACCTACTCTACAGCCGATTTTGGCACAAGGTGTTGTTCGACTTGGGGATTGTATCTACCGACGAACCTTTTACTAAACTCTACAATCAGGGAATGATTCTCGCTTTTGCTTACGAAACCGCAACAGGAGGCAAAGTATCTTCAGATTTGGTGGAGGAGCGCGATGGAAAATATTTTCAAAAGGAAACCGGCGTTGAACTCAAACAGATTGTTGCCAAAATGTCGAAATCGCTCAAGAATGTCGTAAATCCTGATGACGTAGTTGAGCGTTATGGTGCCGATGCCCTTCGTTTGTACGAAATGTTTATGGGCCCCCTTGATGAAAGAAAACCTTGGTCGGACAATGGTGTTAAGGGCGTATTTAATTTTCTTGGGAGGGTGAATCGGTTCTTTTTGGACACTGCCAATATTGTTGCCGGACAGGAAGAGCCCGAAACAGAGAAGGCCCTTCATCTGGCCATAAAAAAGGTTACCAGTGATATTGAAAGCCTTAAGTTCAATACGGCCATATCGGCTTTGATGGTATTTAACAACCATGCCTTAAAGCAGGGAAAAGTAACTGTGGAAACAGCACGGACATTTGCCCGATTGATTTCACCCTTTGCACCCCATCTTGGCGAAGAGTTGTGGCTTCAATATGGGGGTAAGGAGAGCCTTGCCAATGAGCCATGGCCCGAAGCAGATGAGACGCTGCTGACAGAGGCAACCATTGAATATCCGGTTTCATTTAATGGAAAGATGCGGTTCAAACTCTCTTTGTCATCCGACAGTACGGTTCAGGAAATCGAGCAGGCAGTATTGGAATACGATAAAACCCAACACTACCTCGAAGGCAAACAGGTGCGTAAGGTTGTGGTCGTTCCTGGGAAAATCATCAATGTTGTATGCTCTTAATCAATGCACAATCCAGTATATATCCTTTTTTGAATATGAAACCATCTGCACAAATGTTATGAAGGAAACTTTGCGACGTAAGCTGCTTAATATTGAGGATTACCTGACCATTACTTTTGGGTTGGTTTTGTTTTCGCTGGCATGGACGCTCTTCATCATTCCGGCCGAAATTACCGGCGGGGGTGTAAGTGGTATTGGTGCAGTAATATTTTATGCCACAGGAGTTCCGGTTGGGGTAACCTATTTTTTGGTCAACATTGTACTGGTTGTTGTGGCCATAAGGGTTCTTGGGGCAAGTTTTGGCATACGAACCATTTACAGTATGGCGGTGGTTTCGCTGGTGCTTACTTTTACCCAGGAAATTGTCAGTGAGCCGTTGGTCGACGATGTTTTTCTTTCAGCTGTGTTGGGAGGAATATTATCGGGTGTTGGATTGGGTTTGGTTTTTTCAAAAGGGGGCAGCACGGGCGGCACCGATATCATTGCTGCCATCATTATCAAGTACCGTAACATTAGTCCCGGTCGTGTTATCATGTATTGCGATGTAATAATCATCGCCTCCTCTTTTTTTGTGCTCAATTCTGTCGAAAATATGGTGTATGGATACGTCACAATGGGGGTGGTTTCTTATTCGCTCGACGCTGTGCTCAGCGGTGCCAACCGGTCGGCCCAGATGTTTATTTTTTCGCGTAAGCACGAGGAGATTGCCAACTTTATCAATCAGCAGCATTACCGGGGAGTTACCATCCTCGATGGAACTGGCTGGTACACCAAGGAGCCTGTTAAGGTAGTGGTGTCGGTAGTCCGTAAACGGGAAACAGGTCCTATTTTCAGGAAGATAAAGGAGATCGACCCCAACGCATTTATATCCATGGGAAGTGTGATGGGGGTATATGGTGAAGGCTTTGAGAAACTTAAGTTGTAAAGCCGATAGCGAACTGCGTACAGAATGATTTTTCTGGAAATTATTGCTTGGAGATTGTTATATTGCATCCCCGCCGAATATAAGTTTGGTGGTTTTTGTTTTAAAGATCCGTAGCATCGTTTGCCCGGAGGTTAAATACAATGACAGGATTAAATATTGGTAGATGAAGTACCGGGCAGGTTCTGCATCGGTCGTTTGTGGAAGATGCCAATTTAAGTAAATAGATATTAATGAAATATTGGGCTGAGATACTGCTGGTTTTTTTTGCGATTGTTGCGTTTTCCATCACCTATGTGGAACGATTTGAAGAGATTATTTTTGACGAACCGCTCGAAGAAATTCCAGTTCCCGAGCTCCGGTTTGGTCTTCCAGTCGATTCGTTCGAGATTGTGGAGGGGAAAATAAGGCCCAATCAAAATTTGGGCGACTTGCTTACCCAATATGGTGTAAATATGGCAACGATCGATCAGCTTGCCAGAAACTCTAAAGAGACCTTCGATGTGCGCAGATTGAGAAGTGGGCATAATTACTATCTGTTTCTAGACCTCGATTCGCTGCGTACTGCACGCTATTTGGTTTATGAAAACAATCGGATTGACTATGTTTTGTTTGATTTGACCGAGTCGCTGTCGAGCACTATTGGGCAGCGGGCCGTTGAGGTTCTTCAGAAAAATGCATGGGGAGAAATCCGGTCATCGCTTTGGAATACGATGATTGAGAACAACCTCAATCCCGTTTTGGCAATTGAGTTGTCTGAAATATTTGCCTGGTCGATCGACTTTTTCGGCATACAGCGTGGCGACCGCTTCAGGGTGGTTTACGAGGAGCAGTTTGTGGATAGTGTATCGGTAGGAATTGGACCGGTGCATGCCGTAGAATTTAAGCACAATGGGAAAACCTATTTTGCTTATCGGTTCTACCAAGACGAACGTTTTGAGTATTTTGACGAAACCGGGCAAAGTCTGAGAAAGGCCTTTCTCAAAGCTCCTCTCAAATTTTCCCGGGTCAGTTCTCATTTCTCACATAGCAGAATGCATCCCATTTTAAAGATCCGACGGCCCCATCATGGTGTTGATTACGCTGCACCTTCGGGTACTCCGGTATATTCCATAGGCGATGGTGTTGTTCAGGAGCGTGCCTATCAGGCGGGTGGAGCTGGGAACTATGTCCGCATTAAACACAATGCTGTTTATACAACGGTGTATATGCACCTCCAAGGATTTGGACCTGGAATCAACCGCGGAGGAAGGGTGAGCCAGGGGCAGGTTATCGGCTATGTAGGGTCTACTGGATTGTCGACCGGCCCACATCTCGATTTTAGGGTATACAAAAACGGTTCTCCCGTTGATCCGCTTCGCATTGAGGCTCCGCCTGTGGAGCCGGTTTCCAACGAAAACCTGATGGTTTATACCCAACAGCGCGACTCATTGGCGTTGCTCTTGCAGTCGATTTTCTGGGATCAACCAATTGCGAAAGCCGAAAATTGATTGGGTTTTACAACGGCTCAGGATGGACCGTAGCGATGTAGCCAAAATCGGTTAAAATGGCTTTTTCGATGGAGCTGCAAATGTCGTGAGCATCCTGAAGTGACATCTGCGGTGGAAGTTTTATGTGGCAGCTTAATTCGATATGATCGCCATAGGTATGCAGATGTATATGGTGCATATTTACTTGCAGAGGCGTTGCCTTCTCGGCACAACGAATGAGTGCTGCGATATCTTCCTCCGATGGTTTAACTCCCATAAGTGTTTTTACCTCTTTGCTAAGAATTTCGTAGCTAGCATAGGCAATCATTGCAGCAACCATAACACTCAGAAGTGCATCGGTCCACCAGAATGATCGACCAACCAATAACCCCACCAGAATCAAAACCGACGAGAGTGCATCGGTACGGTGATGCCATCCGTCGGCCTTAAGAATAGAAGATTTTGTTCGTCTGGCAGCATAGAAGGCAAATTGTGCCATGCCCTCTTTAATAAGAATTGAAGCAATCGTGACGATCCAGGCCATCTGATTGTATACGGTAGCTTCGCGGTTTCCGATTTTAACGGTAGCCTGAAGCATGAAGTCGAAAGCTATAATTGCTAAAAGAACCCCTATGACTATGGCAGTTATATGCTCGATTCTGCCGTGTCCGAAGGGGTGATTTTCATCGGCAGGTTTTCTCGACATTGAACCACCAATCAGCACCATTATAGAGGAAACGGAGTCTGTTAATGTGTGCCATGCGTCGGCAATCAATGCAAGAGACCCGGTAGAAATACCAGCCCAATATTTAGCTCCAAAAAGCAAGGTGTTGAGAAGGACAGACGACCATCCTTCGATTCGAAAAAATTTTTGCTTCAGATCGGCTTTTCCCTTATCCATGTTGGAACTTTATGCCAGCTAAGCTGCCGTTGAAGAGCGGGTTGAATTATTCGATTTTGATTTCCATTCGGAGAAGGCTCTCTCGAGCGGCATTCTGCTGAGCCTCCTTTTTTGAGTTTCCAAAACCTTTGCCTGCCTCCTTTTGGTCGATCTTAACCGTACAGATGAATTTAGGTTGTTTGGATCCATTGGGGTACTCCTCGAGGGTTTCAAAATGGACTTCGTGTCTGTTCTTTTGCCCCCATTCAATGAGTTTGCTTTTGAAGTTGGCATCGTTTTGTTCTAAAGCATACAAATCTACATATTTTGGGATAATTCTTTTAATGATAAAGAATTTTGCAGACTGAAATCCCCTATCCAGATAGATGGCTCCAATCAAGGCCTCTAATGCATCTCCATAAATGTGGCTTTTGTCGATTGCATTGGTGGCATTGGATTCTATGAACAGGTTCAATCCCATTTCGTAGGTAAGACTGGTTAAGATGGATCGGTTAACCAACTTTGATCGCATTTTGGTAAGAAATCCTTCATCTTCGTTGGGAAACCGATTGTAGAGGAAGTCTGCGATTACAGCCCCAAGAATCGCATCTCCCAAATATTCGAGCCTTTCGTTGTTGACTACATTCTTTTGAGAGTCTTGTTTTGATGCTGAGCGGTGGGTGAATGCAATATC
>CAYGIQ010000166.1:0-5733 GCA_964349885.1 uncultured Prolixibacteraceae bacterium
GTCTAATGTTTCGGGTTTGATCAAAAAGCTCTAATTTGCACTCCATTGCTATATGCACATACCTGATGGTTTTAACATCCAATTCTATGCATCCTTCTTTTCTTGCTTTCGACATTGGTGCATCCAGCGGAAGGGCGATTCTGGGAACCTTGGAAAAGGGTAAACTAACCCTCACCGAGGTGCATCGGTTCAGAAATGCTATGCTGCCGCTGCACGGACACTTTTATTGGAACATTTATGCACTCTTCGACGCATTGAAAATGGGTTTGTCGCTGTGTATAGAAAAACATGGAGTCCAGCCACTTTCGATGGGTATCGACACATGGGGTGTTGATTATGCATTGGTGACATCAGAAGGACAACTGGTGGGGTTACCCTATGCCTACCGCGATCGGAGAACAGATGGGGTTATGGCCGATTTCTTTAAAATTATGGACGAGGCTTCGCTCTACCAACTTTCGGGACTTCAATTTATGCAATTCAATACCATTTTTCAGCTTTTCGCATCGGCCAGAACTCAGGATAGCTGTTTGAATATTGCCAAACATCTTTTGTTTATTCCCGACGCACTCAATTTTTTGTTTACCGGAGTGAAAAAATGCGAATATACCATTGCCAGTACATCGGCGCTTTTAAAGCCAGGCAAACCCTCGTCTGAAACGCGGCTTTTTGAGGCAATTGGGGTTTCTTCCACGATTTTGCCTGAAATTGTTCTTCCCGGAACTTTGGTTGGGCCTATCCTGCCGGAGGTTTGTGCTTCAACCGGAAGCCTCGAAATTCCTTGTGTTGCTGTTGCATCGCACGATACCGCCTCGGCAGTGGCAGCTGTACCTGCCGATGGAGAGCACTGGGCTTATATCAGTTCGGGTACATGGTCGCTGTTGGGTGTTGAGAGTGCCAAGCCAATTGTCAATCAACAAAGCCTACAGTTAAATTTTACCAACGAAGGGGGAGTATTCGGTACTACCCGTTTTCTTAAGAATATTATGGGTTTATGGCTCATACAGGGGTGCAAACAGCAATGGGATCGGGAATCGGACGGGAGCTGGGAAGAGCTGATTGCTTTATGCCAAGGGGAGGACCCTTTTCGCTTTTTGATTGACCCTGACAACCAGCGGTTTTTGAATCCTGAGAACATGCCCGAAGCCATTCAGTCGTTTTGTCGTGAGAGTGGCCAGCGTGTTCCGCTGTCGCGAAGCGAAATTGCCCGCTGTGTATTCGATAGCCTCGCGTTAAAGTATTGGTATACCCTGGAGCAGCTCGAAGCGGTGGTGGGTTATACCATTGCAAAAATTCATATCATCGGAGGTGGTGCCAACAATGAGCTCCTATGTCAATTAACAGCCGATGTAACGGGGCGACCGGTTTTGGCAGGACCGGTAGAGGCCACCGCCATCGGAAATCTGCTAATGCAGGCCTATGCGCTTGGATATGTAGCATCGCACGATGAGATACGAAGGATTGTTCTCAACTCTTGTGCTCCTATATACTACACCCCCAATTCAAATGTCCTGTATCTGGAAGCGTATGATAATTTTAAAAACTTAATGAACCAAAATGTCTGAGATCAAATGCTACAACTTAGCCCGGGAGCGCTATGCCGAACTCGGTACCGACACCGATGCCGCCTTACAGAGGCTTTCTAGGATACCCATTTCCCTGCATTGCTGGCAAGCCGACGATGTTCAGGGGTTTGAACATCATGGAGGCGATCCGGGAGGAGGACTGGCAGTAACGGGAAACCACCCAGGAAGAGCTAAGACACTTCAACATGTCCGCGATGATTTGAAGATGGCCATGTCGTTGATTCCCGGTCCCCTCAGGGTCAATTTGCACGCCATTTATGGTGATTTCGAGGGTCGGCCTGCCGATCGTGATGCAGTTGGTCCTGAACACTTTACCAGTTGGGTGCAATGGGCCAAAGAACTGGGGATAGCACTCGATTTTAATAGCTCATTTTTTGGCCACCCCAAAGCGGCCGATGGATATACCCTAGCAAATAGCGACGCCGGAATCAGGAATTTTTGGATAGAGCATGGCCGCAGGTGTCGTGAGATTGCGGCTTACATGGGCAGGGAGCAAGGCAGCGCATGTTTGCACAATGTGTGGATTCCTGATGGAGCCAAAGATGAGACCCTTAGTCGGCTACATCACCGTCAGCTGCTCGAATCGTCGCTCGATGCCATTTTTCAAACTCCCTTAAAAGAGGAAGAGATGTTGGATGCCGTTGAGAGCAAACTCTTTGGGATTGGCAGTGAGAGTTTCGTGGTGGGGTCGTTTGAATTTTACCTGGGATACGCTATTACGCGCAACAAAATGCTGTGTCTCGATATGGGGCATTTCCACCCTACCGAATCTGTGGCAGATAAAGTATCGGCTGTAATGTTGTACGTTAGGAAGCTGCTTTTTCATTTTAGCCGAGGTATTCGGTGGGACAGTGACCATGTGGTAACGCTGAGCGATCCTATGCGTGAGCTGGCCCTTGAAATAGTACGCAGCAATGCGCTGGAACGCTCGTCATTGGCACTCGACTTTTTCGATGCCAGTATCAACCGGATTGGTGCCTATGTTGTGGGCACAAGAGCTGCGCAAAAGGCGCTTCTTTTTGCCCTGCTCGAACCCCGCGAATTGCTTCAGAAGTACGAAGATGAAGGTCGTTTGTTCGAGCGGCTTGCAGTGCTTGAAGAGATGAAAAGTATGCCATTTGGCGATGTTTGGAACTACTATTGTCTGACCCAAAATGTTCCCCCAGGAACCGATTTCATTGAAGCTGTTAACAAATATGAAAAGTCGGTTGTGTTGCGGTAGACACTCATATTCGGATATGTTATAGAGTATTTTAAGGGCATCTGAAGTCTGACAATTGCGGTGGTTTGGACCTTTTTATAACCGTAGATTTGATTAAATCAAGGAACCAAAGCTGCAGTTATGCAAAAGATGTTACTGCTCGGTGCCGAGGCGGTAGGCCAGGGCGCTATTGATGGCGGAATTTCGGGGGTTTATGCATATCCCGGGACGCCATCAACCGAAATTACAGAGTATATTCAATCGAATCCCGAAGCCATAAGACGCAATATCCATCGAACCTGGTCGGCCAACGAAAAAACTGCCTACGAAGCTGCATTGGGGATGTCGTATGCAGGCAAACGTTCCCTCGTTTGTATGAAGCATGTTGGTCTCAATGTGGCTGCCGATCCGTTTATGAATTCCTGTGTTACTGGTATTCATGGAGGTTTGTTGCTGGCTGTTGCCGACGATCCTTCGATGCACTCTTCGCAAAATGAACAGGATACCCGCTTTTACGGTAAATTTGGGATGGTACCCATCTTGGAGCCTTCCTGTCAGCAAGAGGCCTACGATATGACGCTGACCGGACTAGAACTATCGGAGAGGTTGCAGGTTCCTGTAATTCTTCGGTTAACCACGCGACTTGCCCATTCAAGGTCTGGCGTGAAGCAACAATCCCCCCGGGTAGAAAATGAAATTTCGCTGCCCGCCGACCCAAAGCAGTTTTTGTTGCTCCCTGCATTTGCCCGAATCAAATACCGCCAATTGCTCGACAAACAGTCCAGTATGCTGCAGTCTTCCGAAGATTCGACCTACAACCATTTCTTTGCCGGCACCGACCGCAGCTTGGGAATCATTTGCTGTGGGCTCGCATACAACTACCTTATGGAGCATTACGGCAACGGCAATTGTCCTTACCCTGTGGTAAAGATCTCGCAGTATCCGATGCCTATTGGTTTGATCAAAAGACTTGATGCACTGTGCGACGAAATTTTGGTGATTGAGGAAGGTTTTCCATTTGTTGAAGAGCAGCTAGCCGATATGCTCGGAAATGGAAAACGCATTGTTGGTCGTTTGACAGGGGCGCTGCCTCGCACCGGGGAGCTTAACCCCGATTTGGTCGGTACAGTCCTTGGCAAAGGAAATGCGCCTATTTTTGAAGTGCCGGAAGTGGTGGCCAACCGACCGCCAGCCCTTTGCGAGGGTTGCGGACATCAGGATGTTTACCATGCGCTGAACGAAGTCCTTTTGGTACTGGGACATGGTCGGGTATTTTCCGATATTGGTTGTTATACCCTTGGAGCCCTCCAGCCATACGACGCAATTGATACCTGCGTGGACATGGGAGCATCGGTTACAATGGCAAAGGGAGCTGCGGATGCCGGATGGTCGCCCGTATTTGCAGTAATTGGCGATTCAACCTTTACCCACTCCGGAATAACCGGTCTGATCGACTGTGTGAACGATGGTGTTAATGTAACAGTAATTGTGCTCGATAACCAATCGGTGGCTATGACCGGGGGACAAGAGTCGTCGGCAAAAGGGAAAATTGAGACAATATGTCTAGGGGTGGGTGTTCATCCTAATCATATTCAAACAGTTGTTCCATTGAAAAAAAATCACAAAACGATGGTGGACATGATTGCTGCCGAAATGCATTACAACGGTGTTTCGGTTATTGTGGCCAGACGCACTTGTTTGCAGAAGATTGTGCGCGATAAGCGTGAGGCAAGACTTACAAAACAGATGGATCAGAAGGTATAGTGAACCGTGGATTAACAATGGGAACTATGAAAATAGATATTATTTTGGCAGGTGTTGGAGGACAAGGTATTCTTACCATTGCTGCCATTATTGGAACAGCAGCCTTGAAAAATGGTCTTTTCCTAAAACAGGCCGAAACGCATGGTATGAGTCAGCGCGGAGGGGCGGTGGTTTCTCATCTTCGTATCTCTGATGCTCCCATTGCCTCCGATCTGATTTCGATGGCTTCGGCTGAAGTTATTATTTCGGTTGAGCCCATGGAATCATTGCGCTACCTTCCTTATCTGGCCCAACAGGGCTATCTCATTACCAACTCCACTGTGGTCGACAACATTCTGAATTACCCCGATTTTTCCAATTTGGAAGCGGAGATTTCCAAAATACCACATTCGCTTACATTGCCTGCCGACGAAATTGCCAGTGGTATTGGCAATTCAAGGGGATCCAATTTGGTAATGCTGGGTGCAGCATCGCTGGTAATCTCGATTTCCGATGTCGATTTTGAGAAGGCCATTGTTGCTTGCTTTGCAGCCAAGGGAGAACAGTTGGTTATTGCCAATTTGGATGCTTACCGCGCTGGGCGTAAATATGCAGCAGCCCATCTTCAACTTTCGGCATAGAAAGGCCATCTTACTCTATCTTTTATCGATCAACTTCCGGATCGTTAATGGGGGTAACAATGGCAAGGTATTCGTGTGTTTGCATCGGTCGAGGACTACCCTGCGAGCGCCCCCCAAAGGTCAACCGAATTATTAAACACCTGTTTTCGGTCTTGAAGCCGAAAAAGGATTATTTTTGCAACCAACTTTCAGGTTGGTTGTTACAATTCGGGTATTAAATATTAACTGCTGATTTAATGGATATAAATTCTCCTGCTGGAATCCAAGATATAGCTGCGATAGAAACACTATATCAAACTTGGTTGGCAGACAACGATGCCGTAGATCAAAGCTGGCATCATTTCTTTTCGGGCTTCGATTTGGCCTTAAGAAACTTTCCTCAAAAGCCGGGGATGGTTGGAATGGAGAACATTCAGAAGGAGTTCGCAATTTTAAGCTTGATTCACGGTTACCGGCAAAGGGGCCATCTGTTTACACGGACCAATCCGGTTCGCCAGCGCCGAAAATACCTGCCTACCCTCGATATTGAAAATTTTGGACTATCGGCCAATGATCTCGAAAC
>CAYGIQ010000167.1:0-5725 GCA_964349885.1 uncultured Prolixibacteraceae bacterium
ACGGACTATCTTCTTATGTCGCAGAATGACGTATTGTTCATTCAGTAAAAACGTTACTAACAATTAAATTTGAATACAATGGCCAAAGAGATTAAAAACAATATTGAAGCAAGAGATTTGCTTAAAAAAGGAGTAGACACCCTTGCTAATGCCGTAAAAGTGACACTGGGACCCAAGGGTCGCAATGTAGTTATTGAGAAAAAATTTGGTGCACCCCAGATTACCAAAGACGGTGTAACCGTAGCCAAAGAAATAGACCTTCCGAATCCATACGAAAACCTCGGAGCTCAAATGGTCAAGGAGGTTGCTTCTAAAACAGGCGACGACGCCGGAGATGGAACTACTACCGCCACCGTTTTGGCTCAATCGATAGTTACTGTAGGGCTTAAAAACGTTGCAGCAGGTGCCAATCCAATGGACTTGAAGCGTGGTATCGACAAAGCAGTCATTAAAGTGGTTGAGAGTCTTGCAGCACAAGCGCAGCAAGTGGGCGACGACTATGCCAAAATTGAATCGGTAGCCAAGGTATCGGCCAACAACGACGATGCCATTGGAAAACTGATTGCCGAAGCCATGGAAAAAGTGCACAAAGAGGGTGTAATCACCATCGAGCAGTCGAAAGGTACCGAAACCTATGTTGATGTTGTTGAAGGTATGCAATTCGATCGCGGTTACATTTCTCCCTACTTTGTGACCAACGCAGAGAAAATGGCTGCCGAACTCGAAAATCCTTATATTCTTATCCACGATAAGAAAATCAGCACCATGAAAGATCTCTTGCCAGTGCTGGAGCAGACGGCTCAGAGTGGTCGTCCGTTATTGATCATTGCCGAAGATGTAGACGGCGAAGCTTTGGCTACGCTGGTGGTTAACCGTCTCCGTGGTTCGCTCAAAGTTGCAGCTGTGAAAGCTCCCGGATTCGGAGATCGCCGTAAGGAGATGCTCGAAGACATTGCCGTTCTTACCGGAGGAAATGTAATTTCCGAAGAAAAAGGCATGAAGCTCGAAACCACTACCATCGACATGTTGGGTGTGGCTGAAAAAGTTACCATCGATAAAGAAAATACAACAGTAGTAGGCGGTCATGGATCTCCCGATACCATCAAGGCCAGGGTTAACATGATCAAAAAACAGATTGAATTAACCACCTCTGACTACGATAGGGAAAAACTGCAGGAGCGTCTTGCCAAACTTGCTGGCGGGGTTGCCGTTATCTATGTTGGTGCTGCTTCTGAAGTTGAAATGAAAGAGAAAAAAGACCGCGTCGACGATGCACTAAGTGCCACCCGCGCTGCTGTTGAAGAAGGCATTGTTCCCGGTGGTGGGGTTGCCTATATCAGGGCAATCGAGGCATTGGCCGATCTCAAAGGCGAAAACGAAGACGAACAAACCGGTATCGAAATCATCCGCCGTGCCATCGAAGAACCCATGCGTCAAATCGTTGAAAATGCTGGAAAAGAGGGTGCTGTAATTGTTCAGAAGGTAAAAGAAGGTAAAGGCGACTTTGGCTACAATGCCCGCCTCGACAAATTCCAAAATCTACTTGAAGCAGGTGTTATCGATCCAGCCAAAGTTACCCGCGTTGCCCTCGAAAATGCAGCTTCTATTGCAGGAATGCTGTTAACTACTGAGGCAGTTATCGTCGAGGAAAAACAAGATGCCCCCGCAATGCCAAATCCAGGAATGGGTGGCGGTATGGGTGGAATGATGTAATAAACTACTCCACAATATGGATAAAGGTCGGCCCATTGGGTCGACCTTTTTTTGTGCATTAATCAACACAGTTTACAAATCCGCATTCGAAATCCTGACGTTTGTCAGGGAGTGTTTTCAAACATCTTTCAGTGCTATATTAGTGCCTGATTATCAATTATTTAAAAACCCTATTTATCTTCCCTAAGCGCTTTACTTTGATGCTGCTGTTCACTACCTTTGGACAAAAACAACTATATACTAATCCTATGAAGGCTGAAATTAAAGATTTTATGGAAAGCCTGAAACTTCGAACCCCGGGGGAGGCAGAGTTTCATCAGGCAGTGCAGGAGGTTGCAGAATCGGTTTGGGACTACTACATTAAAAATCCGAGATACCAAAAGAACAAAATCCTCGAGAGGATGTGTGAGCCCGAACGCACCATTATTTTCAGGGTACCCTGGGTCGACGATCGTGGCGAAGTGCAAATTAACAGGGGATATCGCGTTGAGTTCAATTCGGCTTTGGGCCCCTACAAAGGAGGCATTCGGTTTCACGCAACTGTTACCCTCAGTATTCTGAAGTTTTTAGGCTTCGAACAAACTTTTAAAAACAGTTTAACAACGCTTCCAATGGGCGGAGGTAAGGGAGGTTCGGATTTTAGCCCGAAAGGCAAATCCGATGGTGAAATAATGCGGTTCTGCCAATCATTCATGAATGAACTTTACCGGCACATTGGACCCAACACCGACGTTCCGGCCGGAGATATCGGTGTAGGTGGCCGTGAGGTCGGATACATGTTTGGCCAATATAAGCGCTTAAAAAATGAATTTACCGGAGTCTTTACCGGCAAAGGTATTGGCTGGGGAGGCAGCCTGATCCGACCAGAGGCTACCGGATTTGGAACCGTCTATTTTATACAGCATATGCTGAGAGAAATGAACAAGGAGATTGCTGGCCACACGTTTTCTGTTTCAGGCTTCGGGAACGTAGCTTGGGGGGCAATTCTGAAAATCAACGAATTGGGTGGCAAAGTGGTTACCCTTTCCGGACCTGACGGCTACATTTATGATCCAGATGGCATTTCGGGCGAGAAAGTGGAATACCTGCTCGACTTAAGATCATCGAATCAGGATATTGTGGAACCTTATGCGACTGAATTTGGGGTCGACTTTATTCCCGGGAAAAAACCTTGGGAGGTTAAGGTAGATATTGCTGTTCCGTGTGCCACGCAAAATGAACTCGACCGCGAAGATGCCAAAATGCTGGTTGCCAACGGATGTCTCCTGGTTGCAGAAGCTTCCAACATGGGTTGCACCTCCGAGGCTGTTGAATACCTCCTGAAGCACATCACCTATGCACCGGGCAAGGCGGCGAATGCAGGCGGAGTGGCAGTATCGGGTCTCGAGATGACACAAAACAGCATGCGCCTCAACTGGTCGCGCGAGGAAGTCGACGAACGGCTAAAGCTGATTATGAAAGATATTCATGCCACATGTGTAAAATATGGCCGGGAAGGCAGTAAAATCGATTACGTTAAAGGAGCCAACATAGGAGGTTTTGTTAAGGTAGCCGAAGCAATGCTTGCCCAAGGAATCGTTTGACGATCAGCCACAAATTCTGCCAAAGGCCTGTCTTACCACAGGCCTTTGGCCTTTTATCAGATCTGTTGGTGCCAACAAATATCTTTTGCAGACCGCACAATTGATTTGCGCAACCGTTTTTTATAAAAACTTATTCAAATGTTGAACCGGGATTATACCTTTGCCTGAAGTTTTAACACAACTGTTTCGAAAGTTTAATCTGCTCATTACATAAAAGTTATGAGGGTATTGGAATAAAGTTATGTACATCGATACACATGCACATTTGTACGCCAATGATTTTAGTGATGATTCGGCCCACATGATCAACAGAGCCATCGAGGCAGGCGTAGAGAGGATAATTCTGCCCAACATCGATGAAACTTCTGTAGAACCAATGCTCAACCTAACAGCCCAATACCCCTGCCACCTTTTTCCTCTGATCGGGTTGCATCCAACCTCGGTGAATTCAAACTATTTATGCCAGTTGAGGACAATCGAATCGTGGTTGAAAGAAAAATCATTTTACGGAATTGGAGAAACGGGTATTGACCTATATTGGGACAAAACATTTCTACAGGAGCAAATCGATTCATTTAAGATTCAACTTTCTTGGGCACGCGATCTAAATATACCGGTAGTAATTCATGTGCGGAATTCATTTGACGAAACCATAGAAGCCATTGAGAAGATGCAGGATGGAAGACTCCAAGGAGTATTTCATTGTTTTACAGGAACCCACAATGAAGCCTTGAGAATCATTGATTTGGGGTTTCATCTGGGTATTGGAGGAGTGGTAACGTTTAAAAACAGCACCTTAACCCAGTTCCTTTCGGGCATCGACCTAAACCGGATTTTGCTTGAAACCGATGCCCCTTACCTTGCCCCAGCTCCCTTCCGGGGAAGAAGAAATGAGAGCAGCTATCTAACACATATTGCCCTTAAAGTTTCAGAAATTTATGGCCTGCCGTTAGAAGAAATAGCCCGTCAAACCACGTCCAATGCAGAACTATTGTTCAGACTTGAGACCCAAAACCCTGTAAAGTAGAATCACATGGCCATGCACAACCCGACAAAACGAACCCCGTCAGTACTGATCATTTACACCGGAGGCACCATAGGTATGGCGGTAAATCCTCTCACGAACACATTGGCGCCCCTCAAATTCGATGAGATATACCGCGAATTGCCCGAGTTAAACAAATTCGGCTACCGGTTGCGATCGGTTACCTTTAATCCCCCGCTCGACTCTTCCAATATGTCGCCAGCTATTTGGGAAAAAATTGCACTTACCATCAAAAAATCCTACAGCGGCTTCGATGGATTTGTAATCTTACATGGCACCGACACCATGGCCTACACCGCTTCGGCACTCAGTTATATGTTCGAGAACCTCGACAAGCCCATTATCCTTACAGGGTCCCAGCTGCCCATAGGAACCATTCGCACCGATGGCAAGGAGAACCTTGTAACGGCAGTCGAAATTGCAGCCGCAAGGCACGATGAACACGCTATGGTGCCTGAAGTGTGCATCTATTTTGATTTTAAGCTATACCGTGGCAACCGTTCGGTAAAGGTAGATTCAGAAAATTTTAGTGCATTCACATCTGAGAATTATCCGCCACTGGCAACTGCAGGCGTTGACATTAAATACCACTCGGAGTTTATACACTATCGCGAAAACAAGGGGATTCTTAAGGTGAGATCAGGTTTCGACGACCGGGTAGTCATCCTAAAGATGTTTCCAGGAATCAGCCGGCAGGTAGTCGAGGCCATGTTGGAAATCCCAGATCTGAAAGGCGTTGTTCTCGAATCGTTCGGTTCGGGCAATGTGCCAACCTCGCGCTGGTTAATCAACTCCATCAGAAAGGCCATTAAAAAAAATATTATCGTACTGAATGTATCACAATGCCAAGGAGGAAGTGTGCATATGGGCCAATATGAAACCAGTCAAGAACTTTTAAAAGCCGGCGTAATCAGTGGAAAAGATATGACAACCGAGGCTGCGATTACCAAACTGATGTTTCTCTTGGGACAAGGTCTAAAAAAAGAGGATGTTAAAATGCATTTAAACCTAAGCCTAAGCGGGGAAATTACTACCTGTTTTGGTTACTTAATTTTTCGTATTTTGCACGACCCAAAAAATGGGTTAACTGAAGGATAGGTGCAGGAGTGGTTTATCTGGCACGCCTGGAAAGCGTGTGTACTCCAAAAGGGTACCGGGGGTTCGAATCCCCCCCTCTCCGCAATTCTGTCTAAGGTTTTTGTATTTCGACTGTACCTAAAAGATTTGTTGGATGCATCATTTCTGACGAATTGTAAAAAATATGGTTACAGCTTTTGATTAATGTTTTTGATATTATAAATTTGGAGAAAATTTAAATCTAAATAAATCAAGGAGATTATTAATTTAATTTAAAGCAATTATGAAAAGATTATTTGCGTTACTT
>CAYGIQ010000168.1:0-5595 GCA_964349885.1 uncultured Prolixibacteraceae bacterium
CGTAAAAACGGTAGTGGTGAAATAATTACTTGGTTTTGAGAATTATTCGCGCCAAATCTGTTTTATTTCATGAACTTCCAGTTTATCCACCTTAAGTTCGCCCCCAGTATTGTACAACAAATAGTTCATTGCGTTGGCCACCGGATGAAAGCTTGTCGATATAACAGCCCTGCCATTGTTGGCATATACTTCCAAAGAGGACCTGTCGAGTAAAATTTCGAGGTAGATTTTATTGTCAACCGGCTCGAGTGTAATGGTCTGGCCTAAAATCGAGAGGGTTTGGCGTCGAACATTGTAAACCAGCTCGGTGCCGGCACTGTTTTTCCCCATGCGCAGCATCAGTCCAAACGAATCGCACGTTTTCAAGTCGAACTCTCCTTTGATGTGCACCCGGTCTCCCTTAACCTTCCTGATCAGATTTTTATTGATCCCCGGAATAAGATTTACCGATTCCCAGCGCTGTATTTTGCCTTGAATATCTTGAATTTCCGACAAAGGCTGTCTAATCAGGAAAACGCCGTTGTGAAAACGTTTTAATGACAATTCCGACGGAAACGTGGCCTGACCAATCCACCCACTCTCATCGTGCTGTGAACCTCGCAGGAATCCGAGCTGAAGAATTCGGTTTTCTGCTTCGGGTAGATTGGCAAAGATTCTGGGGGCAGTGTAGTCGCTTCCAAAATCACTTTTCATGCGGATACTTTCCGGGGTGTATACCTTTCCGTTAAATGTGCCTACTACGTAACTTCCATCACCCTCCATCAAAACCCATTTGGCTTCCTCTGGTCTGCTGTTGGCAAATAGCTCAAAAAGGTCTGGAGTTCCCTTGAACCCGGGAATATGGCTCTCAAAGGTCCAGTTTAAACCATCGAGGGCGTTGTAAACCGAAAAACCACGGGTTCGTTCATCCGTTTCAGGCCTGCGGTGCAGGATCATTACATAATGAGCTCCTTGCTGATACCAAAATACCCGAGGAACCGATTGTAGGGTTATCTCCTCCGAGGGCAATCCTATTTTGTTGGCGTGAATATTCCAATTCTTTCCCTGGTCGTTGCTGTAGGCCATTTGCACCCCGCATTCAGCAGTCGAAAACCAAGCAATCCAAGCAGGCTGGCTACCCTCATTAAATCCCAGTTTGTTTTGATAATCGACCAATGCACTGCCGGGACCTGGGGGGCAGATGCCCTGCTCTCCCCCATGAAATTGAGGGTCGGATTGGCGTGTCCAGTGTATGAGGTCATTGCTTATGGCATGACCCCATCTAAAAATTCCTTCGGCCTGCAAGGTAGGAGAATAGGTAAAGAAAAGATGGTATGTAGCATCGGAGTAAAGCAAAGCACCCGATTCACCCAAGATTCCGTTTTCGACCGAAAAGTGGTATTGGGGCCGAAAACTTTCGTTGAAATATAGTCCGGTCTTTTGAGCAGCAGGCTGCTGGATGGCAACCAGCCAAAGCAATATCGATAGGGTGAGTATTCTCATAAAAGGGATGTATTAACAATCAACAAATATATTCGATTCGGCGCGATTAACCAGCCAATTTAGATATTTTGAAAATTTACCCGCCTAAAAGGCAGTTTCCCTAAGTTTTGGGGCGAAATGAGCCGAAGCCAACGTTTGCCTAAGGGTAAACTTCTGGAGCAGCATTGCCTTTTAACGGGTTTTGTGAAATAAAAAACTCCGAAGCTTAAGAAGCCCCGGAGTTGTATCAAGGAGAAATAAAAGGTTATTGTACCACAAAATGGTCATCCGAAAGTCCGGAGTTGACCAAAACAGATTCAACTTTAAGATCAATATTTTGTGGTCCAGCCTGTTGTTTTATAGAGAAGGGATACTTAACCCCTTGCACTTCGCGGTAGTCACTATAACTTGTGGCAACCGAAACCGGTCCCATGGGTGTCTCCTGTGAAGAAACAGACCGAACTTTCAATCCACTTGCAAGATCATAGTATTCTATGCGTGAAGCACCTTGAGTTGGAGTAATCTGAACTTTGTAGGTTGGTTTACCATCAACATCTTCAATTTCGAGCAGTTCGAGCGAAAAAGCAGCGCTTTGATACTCTAACTCTATATGCAAACGAGCCTGAGCGCGCATATCTTCAAGTTGGCTTCCCGATAGTTCCATCGATTGACCCATCGCTGTGACTTTTCCACGGGTTCCATCGAAAACCTGTTTTTGCAAAACATTGCCTCCCATGCTGGTCGTCATCACAACTTTATCGGGGGCTTTTTGCATGGAAACCATTTCGAGCGACATGCCCTGCATGCTGGTCGACATTTTAATGGTCTGATCGGTTACAGCTTTCAAATTGTTGCGGCCACCAACAGCGTTGATATAATTTTCAACAACTTTTGCCGCGGTCATTCCTTCTGGAATAACGGCACCACTGGCCTCCAGCTTTCTTCCATAGGCATCGAAGAAGTGCACCTCGCCGTCGGAGGCAAAGCGGGTCAGTTTTTCGGCAGTCTCGCCTTTGTTTCCTCCAACTACAATCCATGCATTAGAGGGTTTAATATATTTTGCTGCCATAGCCGAGACGTCGCCAATGGAAACGGCTGCCAGGTTCTCTAGGTAGTTCTTGTAGTAATCTTTGGGCAGGTTATACCTTTCAATATTAAGGGCAAAGTTTGCTATGGTACGAGGACTCTCAAGTGAACGGGCAAAATTTCCGTTCATGAAATTCTTCACCAAATCAAGCGTAGGCTGATCAATGGGTTCTTTTACCAATCGGTCCATTTCATAAAGGATCTCAACCAGTGCACTATCAGATACGATGTTGCCCACTTCGGTACGTGCGGTAAAGCGTCCAACCAGTTTGTCGCCCGAAAGGCTTGAGCGGGCACCGTACGTGTAGGCTTTGTCTTCGCGGAGGTTTTGCATCAAACGTCCCGAAAATACTCCCCCTCCCAATACACTGTTCATTACACTTGCCGGAATTGCATCGGGCGATCCCGGAGTTAAATCGATCGGGTAGGTAACGGCCAAAACACTTTGCAGTGCACCTTCGCGGTTGGCGAAGGCGACTTTGTTGCCCGACGGCGATGCCGGGTGCGTATAGCTGAATGTGGGAACTGATCCCCTTTCCCAAGTTCCAAAATATTTTTGGGTAAGGCTTTTTGCCTCTGCAAGCGAAATATCTCCCACAATTACAAGATAGGCTGCGTTGGGCTTAAAGAAAGTGTTGTAGTAATTAACCAGGTGGTCGCGGTTTATCTTCCCGACACTCTCTTTGGTCATAACCTCCCCATAAGGGTGCTCGTTGCCATACACGACCCTTGTTATCAGGTTGTTGGCCATTGCATTGGCATCGCTTTCCTGCGTTGAAAGCCCCGAAATGGCCTGAGCTATGCTTTTATCGAGTTCTTCTTGTGGAAAGGTAGGATGCAGTAGTACATCCGACATTAGCTGAAGCAGCTGCTCTTTGTGGCGGGTAAGCGAAGAAGCGAACATCCCCGAAGATGTGGTACTTAGAGATGCACCGATGAAGTCGATTGCTTCATCAATCTGTTGCTTCGTGCGGTTTTTTGTCCCCGAACGCATCAATTGTCCGGCCATATCGACATACCCTTTGGCTTCACCTTCCATAACCGGATCGATGTCGAGCGAGAGTTGCCATGAGATTACGGGTGTTTTACTGTTTTCGACCACAATGACCTTAAGGCCGTTGTTGAGCGAAAAAGTGGAGTAGTCGCCAATATTTACAGTAGGTGCAGGTCCTGCTTTGGGGGGCTGCGTTCTGTCGAGTTGTGCTGATACCTGGAAGCCGATGAGCAGAGCGGCAATCAACGTAAAAAATATTTTATTCATCTCACTATTGTTTTTGTTTTTTTGAAAGGTTCACTGGGTGAAAAAGAGAACATATTAGTTCATCTGGCTTTTTGGAAGGAAATAGAGCACCACCCGGTTGTCTTCTCTGAAGTAGTTTTGCGCTGCTTTAAGGATGTCTTCACGGGTAACAGTCATATACTCGTCAAGCATCGTGTTGATTTTGCCTGCATCTTTAAAGAAGGTGTGGTTTTGAGCCAGGTTTCCAGCTCTGCTGGCTATGGTGGTATTGCTGTTGACCAATCGGTTTTCGAATTGATTTTTCAACTTCTGCAGCTCCTGTTCCGAAATAAGTTCAGTACGTACCTTCGAGAGTTCTTTGTTGAGTGCCTCTTCCAAAACATGAGGTTCGACCCCAATCTGCGGAATGGCCAGTATGAGGGTAAGACCGGGATGTTCCAAACTCATGGGGATGGCAGCAACTTCGAGTGCAAGTCGCTGTTCGTCAACAAGTGAGCGGTAAAGTCGGCTACTCTGACCCTGCGACATCAGGTTTGACAGCATTTCAACGGCAGAATAGTCTCCGGTTCCGCGACCCGGAATATGATAGGCTTGAATAACAGCGGGTAGCTGAATGTTATCATACACTGTATCGCGCAGTTCAACTGTGCGACGCGGTTCGGTTGGCAATGGCCTCCGAATCTCTTTTGTTCCAGAAGGGATCTCTCCAAAATATTTCTCCACAAGTGGTTTGGCCTCATCAATATTGATATCACCGGCAATCACGAGTACAGCATTGTTGGGAACATAAAACATGCTGTGAAATTCACGAAACTCATGGTCTTCGGCATTCCGAATGTGCTCGTCGGCACCCAATACGTCCCACCGATAGGTATGTTCATTAAATGCCCGGCTGAAGGTTTCAATCATCAGTCTGCCATACGGACGGTTGTCGCGTGTTTGCTTCATTTCTTCGGTTACAACTCCTTTTTGGGTGGCAATTCCTATGGAATCGACCGCTGCATGCATAAGCCTTTCAGACTCCAGCCACAATCCGAGTTCCAGCTGATTTGAAGGAAGCAAAACGTAATAATAGGTAACATCGTTGGAGGTGTAGGCGTTGAGGGTGCCACCTGCCTCTTCGACATAACGGGTAAATTGTCCGCGTGGAATGTTGGTGGTACCTTCAAACATGAGGTGCTCAAAGAAGTGGGCGAACCCTGTTCTTTGGGGAAGTTCATTCTTTGATCCAACATGGTACATAAGGCTTACAATCACATTGGGCGTAGTGTTGTCGGGTTGCAAAATAACATGCAGTCCGTTGCTGAGTTTATACTCGGTAAATTCGATTGCACTGGTTTGTGCCGATACCGAAAAAACAACCGCGGTCATTACACCAACAACCAGAAGGGTTAAAAATTTTCTCATTGGTTATTACATTTAATTTTTAATTGAATCTAAATTTTGGTCTGATGCTTACAGACGTGCGTACCTTTGAAAATGGTTAAAGGAATCCAATCATGAAACATTCAAAAGGCGACCTGGTTCAATACGTCCTTGAGTGTTTTTTAGTACATTGTAACACCCGCGGATACGTCAGGTTTCCAGTCCAAAGTTAAAATAATAGGACCTTCAAACGCAACATTTTAAATTGGTAAACACAGATCTGTTTTTGTTACAACTTACCGGCTTTTTTTAAGGGTATTTAATTTGTGTCTTTCCATATTTTGCTGACAACTGAATCGAAATGCAGATTGGAAGCCTGGCCAATAAGTCGACATAATCTGGTAAAGTTGTCGATGATGGATTTTTACCTCTCACTGAAAGAA
>CAYGIQ010000169.1:0-5516 GCA_964349885.1 uncultured Prolixibacteraceae bacterium
ATCCTAGCCTGTATAAGTTGAAGGTCGGCCTCAACAGATTGCAGCTCAGTAGCCACCTGATCGTAGCTTTCGCGGCTAATGGCATCTCGATCGAGTAACTGACTCTGGCGAAATTCCCGCTCCTGAATAAGCTTACGCTGGGCCTCCAGTTTGAGTTTTTGGGCCTGTAATGGAGCATCGTTAATTTTGGCCAGCAGTTGCCCCTTCTTTACCCGGGTTCCTTCATTAAAATAAATGCCTATAATTTTCCCTGCAGTTTCGAACGAAAGTTCAACCTCCTCATCGGGTATAAGAGAGCCAGTTGAATAGATCAACTCACTCATATTGGTGGGAACAATCAGGTAGCCACTTGCAAAAATGGGCTGCACGCCAGTCCGCATACCGGGCATACCCGAACGCGCTGCAGGTTCGGACTGCTTCTCAAACATTGGTTTAAATTTGGGGTAAAGTATCAATGCAGCAATAAGAAGAACCGAGAGCAAGGTGGTAACCCCCCTCAAAATTCTTTTGGTGTTGTTCGCCATGGCCTATAATTTTATTATTAAACCCATAAATGGTTGTTAAAGTTCAAAGATGTTTTTTTGACTATCCATATGCTCAAAAGTTAAATGCATTGGGAACTATTTTCGATTTCTGAGCCGAAAAAAAATCACAATATGGTGCATCCAAATCGAAAAAGGGGATTTCCAAACGGATATCCCCTTTTGAATTCAGTATGTATCGTGGCTTAATTCTCCATTAGCAAACGTCAGATTTGCCTTCAGCCAACATTTTATAATGCGAAAGTGGATGTGAACTTGGACGTTCGATGGGCACACCGTATAGCCGGTCGAGAACCAACTGGGCCAATACCCCCAATGATCTGGATACGCCAAACAAAACTGTATAAAAGTTATATTCGGTAATTCCATAATGGTAGAGCAAGGCACCACTGAATGCATCGACGTTGGGCCATGGATTTTTGATCTTACCGGTTGCCTCCAGGATGGGAGGAGCCACCCTGTAAATTGCATTCACCAGATTGATCATTTTATCGTTTTTCACATATTTTTCGGCAAACTCCTGCTGAACTGTGAACCGGGGATCGGTTATACGCAATACAGCATGGCCATATCCGGGAACTACCCTACCCTCTTTAAGCGTCTTCTCTATATAACTGGCAATTTGTTCATCGGTTGGTTCGTCGGTCCCTAACAACTCAATCATTTCGAACAACCAATGAATTACCTCCTGGTTGGCAAATCCATGGAGCGGACCAGCCAAACCGTTCATCCCTGCAGAAAATGCATAATATGCATTGCTCAGCGCAGTACCCACAAGGTGCACAGTATGGGCCGAGACATTGCCGCCTTCGTGGTCGGCATGGATAACCATATACAACCTCATCAATCGCTTAACTTCGAGCGAATCGAAACCCATCATATGCGCAAGGTTTCCGGCCCAATCGAGGTTGAAGTTTGGCTCAATATGATGACTGTTGTGGTAAAGTTTGCGGTAAATATAGGCAGCAACCCTGGGAAGTTTGGCGATGAGGTTCATTACATCCTCGTACATAAAATCCCAGTAAAATTTCTTGTGAACTCCTGAACGATATGCCTTTTGAAACACCGACTCAGTAGCCATGGAAGTAATGGCAGCACTGAACATGGTCATTGGCCGGGCTGTTTTTGGCAGCGCATCTATAATATCGAAAGTATGTTGCGGTACATGTGAACGGGTAGCCCAGTCGCGAGAAATGTTCATCACATCCTCTTTTTCAGGAACATCGCCGATCAGCATTAAATAGAACAATCCCTCTGGGAGTGGCTCACCTTCAGGCGTTAGCTTTGGCAGCTTCTGCCTCAATTCTGGAAGCGAATAACCTCTGAAGCGAATCCCTTCGTTGGGATCGAGATCAGATGTGTCGCAAACCAGGGCAGGAATACCCTTCTGGCCCGATAAAACCTGATCGATGGTAACTTGTCCGATTACCTTATCGCCATGTTCTTTCCGAATTCGCTGGTATTCGGCACCACAATTGCTGGCCTTCTGAAAAAATCGGTTCTTAATGTATTCCATATTAGTACATTTTTAGTTGCATGGTTTATTGGTTGATGATTAATTGGTTTTAAATACTTGGTCTTTTTAAAGCAATTGACGTATTGTCGTGATCAAAAATAGTTGTCGTAAAAGTTGGCTTTCAAATATACATCCAAAATCTTCATATCATTCTTGCTTCCCTTAGAATTTATTAGACGGTAGAGTCCAAATCAGTTGAAAGGGATTATTAAAATGGAATTGCACCACATATCTGATTCCACCTTCAGTCAACAGTTGGTTTTTGATAGGCAATAATTCACCCACCGTAACACCTTATATTAATGCATGTTGCCAATAACCTCATCGGCAAATTCACTGGTCGAAAGAAGCGTAGCACCTTCCATCTGGGCAAACAAATCGGAAGTTACACGTCTTTTGGCAAATGTATGATCCATTGCATCATAAATATGCTCAGCAGCCTTTTGCCAGCCCATATATTCCAGCATCATCACCCCAGAAAGAATCAGCGAACCTGGATTGGCTTTACCCGTTCCCACTATATTGGGAGCAGTGCCATGGGTTGCTTCAAAGATGGCATAACCACTATGGTAATTGATGTTGGCACCCGGACTAATTCCGATTCCGCCCACCATAGCCGCCAGCTGATCGGAGATGTAATCACCGTTTAGATTCATGGTGGCTATAACGGAATAATCATAGGGTTTTAACAGCGACTCCTGTAAAAAAGCGTCCGTTATAACATCCTTAATAATGACCCTTCCCTCTTTCCGGGCAACCTCGAGCGCTTTTTCTGCATCGATATGCCCCTTTTCCGACTGTAGACTCTGATATTTTCTCCAAGTAAAAACATGGGGTCCAAACTCCTTTTCCGCCAGATCGTAGCCATAATTTTTAAATGCACCTTCAGTGAATTTCATTATGTTGCCCTTATGCACTAAGGTTACAGAGGGAAGCTTTCGTTCAATGGCGTATTGAATGGCAGCTCGGATCAAACGCTCCGATCCCTCTTTCGATATTGGTTTTATGCCCAACGACGATGATTCAGGAAATCTGATTTCGCTGGTCACCCCCAATTCGTCGAACAGAAAGCGTTTCAGCTTCTCGGCCTGTTCACTCCCGGCCATAAATTCGATTCCGGCATAAATATCTTCGGTGTTCTCCCTAAAGATGTGCATATCGACCAGGTGGGGATAGCGCACAGGGGAAGGCACGCCTTTAAACCATCGCACCGGACGAAGGCAAACAAAAAGATCCAATGTTTGCCGCAGGGCAACGTTGAGCGATCGGATTCCTCCGCCAACCGGAGTTGCCAGAGGCCCTTTTATGCCCACCAGATATTTGCGAAAAGCTTCGAGTGTTGCCTCCGGAAGCCATTCTCCAGACTGCAGGTAGGCCTTCTCACCGGCCAAGACCTCCATCCATTCAATCTTTCGTGAGTTGCCGTATGACTTAAAAACTGCTGCATCCAGTACATACTGACAGGGGGCCATTATATCCTTACCAATTCCATCCCCTTCGATGAAGGGTATAATGGGAAAGTCGGGTACCATAAGGTGCCCTTTCTGAAGGGAAATCGTATCGGACATCAGCAAAAGAATAAAATGAATGGATTAAAAGAACCAATTTATACGGTTAAGACAAGCGGCTTTTTAGGTTTTCATTCAACGCCTCGAGAAATGCTTCGGTTGTTAGATAATGGGCTTCGGTAAGGCTATCGCCATGCACAATCAAGGCAAGATCTTTGGTCATTTTACCACCCTCAACCGTATCGATGCATACCTGCTCGAGGGTATCTGCAAAATGAATCAACTCTGGAGTATTGTCGAGTTTCCCCCTGAAAGCGAGACCCCTTGTCCAGGCAAAAATAGAGGCGATGGGATTGGTAGATGTAGGTTTTCCTTGCTGATGCATTCGGTAATGGCGGGTTACCGTTCCGTGGGCAGCTTCGGCCTCCATGGTATGGCCATCGGGGGTAATTAGGGTGCTGGTCATGAGACCCAACGATCCAAAACCCTGAGCTACGGTATCGCTCTGCACATCGCCATCGTAATTTTTACATGCCCAAACAAAGCCACCTTCCCATTTCAATGCAGCAGCTACCATGTCGTCAATCAACCGGTGCTCGTAGGTAATACCTGCAGCCATGAATTCGTTTTTGAATTCGGCATCGAATACCTCCTGAAAAATATCTTTAAAGCGGCCGTCGTACTTCTTGAGTATGGTATTTTTGGTCGACATGTAGAGTGGCCATTTTTTATCAAGTGCCTGATTCATACATGCACGAGCAAAACCGTGAATCGATTCATCGTGGTTGTACATGGCAAGTGCCACACCATCTCCCTCGAAATGGTATACTTCATGCGAAATGGGAGCATCGCCATTATCTGGAGTAAAGGTGATGGTTAATTTACCGCTTCCTTTGGTTAGGAAATCGGTGGCGCGGTATTGGTCTCCAAAGGCATGTCGGCCAATACAAATAGGTTTTTTCCAACCTGGCACCAATCTGGGAACATTATTGATCATGATCGGTTCGCGGAATACAGTTCCATCTAAAATGTTTCGAATGGTTCCGTTGGGAGATTTCCACATCTGTTTCAACCCAAATTCTTTTACCCTATCCTCGTCGGGGGTTATCGTTGCACATTTTACCCCAACGCCATATTTGCGTATGGCATGCGCGGCATCAATGGTCACCTGATCGTTGGTGGCATCGCGGTATTCTATGCCCAAATCGTAGTATTTTAAATCGATATCGAGGTAAGGCAATATGAGCTTTTCCTTAATAAACTGCCAGATTACCCGGGTCATTTCGTCGCCATCGAGCTCAACAACCGGGTTGAGTACTTTAATTTTCTGCATGCTGATGTATGGTTTTAAGCGTTTGATTTGCTAATTAAATTGAGTGCCGACCCGGCCTTAAACCAGTCTATTTGCTGACTGTTATAAGAATGATTGGCCACTATAGAATCACTTGATCCGTCGGCGTGGACTACCTGCAAGGTTAGCGGCTTTCCGGGCTCAAACGATGAAAGATCCACAAAATTGAAGGTATCGTCTTCCTGAATCGAATCGTAATCAACCTCATTGGCGAAGGTTAGTGCAAGCATACCTTGCTTTTTGAGGTTGGTCTCATGAATTCGGGCGAAAGATTTAACCAAAACAGCCACCACCCCAAGATGTCGCGGTTCCATTGCAGCGTGCTCGCGCGACGATCCCTCTCCATAATTATGGTCACCGACAACAACCGTGGGTATTCCGGCAGCTTTGTAAGCGCGCTGCACCGCCGGTACTTCATCGTACCCACCGGTTAGCTGATTTTTTACCTTATTGGTTACGTTGTTGAAAGCGTTTACCGCTCCAATGAGCATGTTGTTCGAGATATTGTCGAGGTGCCCGCGATAGCGCAGCCAGGGACCCGCCATTGAGATATGGTCGGTGGTGCATTTGCCAAGGGCTTTTATGAGCAATCTGGCTTG
>CAYGIQ010000170.1:0-3229 GCA_964349885.1 uncultured Prolixibacteraceae bacterium
CATAATCGGTTTGGCCACCGATGGTTTTTACGATGGATTGATGTTTCACCGTGTGATTAAAAATTTTATGGTACAAGGGGGTGACCCTGAATCGAGGGAGGCTGCTCCTGGTACAAGATTGGGAAGCGGTGGACCAGGGCATACTGTGCCTGCCGAGATCGTGCCCGGGAAGTTTCATAAAAAGGGAGCAATGGCCTCGGCTCGTTTGGGCGATCAGATGAATCCTGAGCGAAACTCCAGCGGTTCTCAGTTTTATTTGGTTCATGGAAAGGTTTGGCGGCCCGGGGAATTGGATACCATGGAGATGCAGCGCAATTCAGCACTCTTGCAATCCATATTTAGAAATGTTGCCGAGACAGCACAGGCCGAACTTGAACAATTCAGGGCAAATAACGATGAGGCCGGATTCAATGTCCGGGTGGCTGAATTGAGGGAGTCAGCTGAGGCTGCTTTCGAATCATCTCCACAAAAGTTCTTTTTTACTGCCGAACAACGGGAGGTTTACACGACAATGGGAGGATATCCCTCGTTGGATAATGCCTATACCGTTTTTGGGGAGGTAATCGATGGGCTGGAGGTAATCGACCGCATTGCTGCCTCGGAAACGGATTCTGCCGACCGGCCAGCAGTTGATGTAAAAATGAAGATAAAGGTTTTGCGTTAAAACGATGTTTAGATTTCTTTGGTTGCTCTTATTTCTATCACCCCAAATCCTTGTTTGCGGGCAAACACATCGTGTAGTCATTTCAACCTCAGAAGGTGATATGACCTTTGTGCTCTACGACGACACTCCAAAACACCGAGATGCATTTTTGGGACTTGCCCGTGAAGGATATTACAACGGAACACTTTTTTACCGGGTGGTTCAGGATTTTCTGATTCAGGGAGGTTCGCGCTCATCGCGCGATGCTGCACCTGGCAGAAGAATTGGTTATGGTGATCCTGACAAGACAGTAGATGATGAGATATTATCGCACCATTTTCACAAGAAAGGAGTGCTTTGTGCACCCCGGCAACCCGACGAAATCAATCCATTCAAACAATCGGATATTAGCCAGTTTTACATCGTAAAGGGTAGAGTCTACCGCAGCGGTCAACTCGATACGCTCGAAATGGCCGTAAATCAGCCCATTATGAAGCGAATTACCGACCGGTTGTATACCGAAGAAGTAAAGGCAAACCTTTCCCGACTGCGCAGTGAGAATAAGGTGGCCGAATTTCGGGCAATTGCTGAGCCATTGCGGCAAGCTATTGAGACCGAATATGCCTTGGAAAGGGGAAAGCTTCACTTCTCTGAAGCGCAGCGAGATGCCTATACTACCCTGGGAGGTTATCCTGATCTTGATGGGAAATATACCATTTTCGGAGAATGTATTGGCGGATGTGACGTAATCGACCGCATTGCAGCGATGCCGGCCGATGAGAACGACCGACCCTTTAAGGATGTCAAAATTGAAGTTAAAATCTTTTAAAATGCAAATGGCAACTGACCTTGTCCTTAAGTGGCTCCGTTGGATTGTATCGGCGTTCCTCTCACTGATGTTGCTGCAGTGCGGACAGCGGACGGTTAATGACAGTCTAGCCCCGACAGCCAGCCCAACGAGCGAAGCGGATGAGGCTGCAAAGTGGGCAGCCATTATGGCTTCGGTGGTATCCATCAATACATACGACGACGACCGGATTCTGGAGATTGGTCAGGGGTTTTTTGTCGACAGTCAGCTGGTGGTTGCGCGTTTGTCGCTATTTCAGACTGCCAATCGTGCGGTTGTAAAACCCCACGAAGGCTCGGGCGAATTTGCGGTTGCGGGATTTGTTGCGCTCGATCGTATCAGCGACTTAATCTTATTAAGAATTGAGGGTTTTATTGCCGAACCATTGCTCCTGAACAGTGACTCCATTGCTTTAAGTACGCGAACCTACATGGTTTCCCGCCCCTCCGATGCCAATGTTCAATTGCGCACCGGAAAGGTAGAGCAATACTCCAGAGTAAACGGGTTGCCTGTATATCAGGTTTCCAATCAACTTCATCAGAGTGCTTCAGGTCAGCCTATTTTTCTGAACAACCGACGGGTTTTGGGTTTGGCCTATACCGATGTGGTTAATTACCGTAAGCAGACACTTGCCTTGCCGGCAAACCTGATAGGCACCCTGATGGAAAAACAGTCTGATCGGCCACGGCCCCTGAGCGATACCCGCAGTGGGGGCGATCTGCAACAGGTGAATGCCAACAGCAGGATTAAAGGCATCCGTATTGAAACCGACCTGGGAAACATCGAAATACGGTTGTTCAATGAGGTGCCCGATTACCGCGATAATTTTATTCGATTGGCAGAGGAGGGCTACTTCAATGAACTGCTGGTGCATCGGGTAATTTCTGGCTTTGGCATACAAAGCGGAGCGGCCGATACCCGTTATGCCGGTTCTGATGATGTTGTAGGCTGGAAGGGACCCGGATATACACTGCCTGCCCATATTCAGCCCGATAAGTTTCACCGCAGGGGAATGGTTGGGTCTCCCAGAAAACCTGACCGCGATAATACCCGCCGAAGGTCCGATGGCTCTCAATACTACATCGTTACCGGCAGGCGATACACCCAAAAAGAACTCGACGAGATTGAGAAAGAGAATGGATATCGATTTTCGTCTGCTCAGCGAGAAGTCTACACTACTGTTGGTGGGGCTCCCCATTTGGATGGGAGCTATACACTGTTTGGAGAGGTTGTTTCGGGATTGGAGATTGCCGACAAAATAGCCACAGTTGAGGTTGGCAGAGAGTTCAGGCCTTTGCAGGATATTAGGGTGAGGCGGGTTAGTGTTATGCGTTGAAAGCAAGATCCTTCCACTGGTATTTCATCATCAGAGACCTGCTACTGCAAGGGTAGCAATGTCTACCGATGCCACTCCGGCCTTCAGCAGGGTGTTAACGGCCGCTTCCAATGTGGCTCCTGTCGTGACCACATCATCTACCAGCAGTATTCTTTTTCCGGTAACACTTTCACGCTCCGGAACAATGAATATATCCGCCACATTCTGCCACCGTTCATAACGGTTTTTTCGCGTCTGGGTGGCAGTTTGTACACGCCTAACCAGAGGTTCTTTCATCATGGGAATATGCAATGCTTCGGAAAGTCCCTGGGCGATAAACTCACTTTGGTTAAAACCCCTCACCCGCAATCTGGAACGGTGAAGGGGCACGGGCAAAATAATGTCGTTGCCAGCAAAAGGCGCT
>CAYGIQ010000170.1:3239-3478 GCA_964349885.1 uncultured Prolixibacteraceae bacterium
GCTCCAGACCAAATTGATACCCTAATACCCTCCCAATCTCCCTATAGCCTTTGTATTTGAGGTAGTGGATCAGTTGCTGGTAATGGCTCCCTTTGCGAAACAACAGCCAGGCAGTTGCGTTATTGACGGTTGTTCTGCCCCAAAAAAGTTGCGCAACCTTATTGTCTGCCTCGGTGTGATAGTTGGTTCGGGGCAGATCGTGCCAGCAGTGCAAGCAAAGGAACTGCTCTACATCGATT
>CAYGIQ010000170.1:3488-5456 GCA_964349885.1 uncultured Prolixibacteraceae bacterium
ACATCGATTAGTTTTCGTCCGCATGGGATGCATAAGCGTGGAAAAAATAGCTCACTTACAGCTAAAAATGCGCCGTAGGCAGCTGAATTCCATGATGGGTTAAGGGTCATAGTCAGGTTTGAGGGTTGCAAACATTGGTCTTAGGCCATTGCCGAATATTACAAAATCATTGCAAATGGACGTGCTAAATCATAACCAGCAAGTCAAGGTTACTCTTTGGTTGAACAGCATACTGTTAATTGGTTCTTCGACAGACTTTTCCGGTAGCCATTAACAGGACGCTTCGAAAAAGATTTTTACGTCACTAAAATCTTTCTAAATAAGCAACAAAGCAATGTCATTCAGAGTGCCAATGCAATAATTTGCTAATTTTGAGGTTCTGGCAGACTGACATATTTAATTTACTGTTTTCCACTTCTTTATGTTTTATAATTTCATTCAGTTTTTCAAAAAGCGCATGCTCCTGCTGCTTTTCTTAACATTTGGTGCAGGCATTGTTTTTGCCATTTATTCGAACAAAGCGATTGAGGCTACCAGTACCAACGAATTTTGTGCTTCCTGCCATGTGCATCCCCATGTTTTTGATTCCTGGAAGCTCTCGGTACACTACGATACCCGAAGTGGAATACAGGTGAACTGTGTTGAGTGTCATTTACCACCGAAGGGCGAGGGGTATATGAAAGAGAAGATTCGTTTGGGTGCGAAAGATATCTATGGGTTTTTGTTTAAGGATAGCGCTGATTTTAACTGGGAGGGTAAACGCACCGTTGAGGTCGCACAACATTTTACCTACCAGGCATCGTGTGTAAGCTGTCATTCAAATCTGTTTCCCAGAACCTTGTCAAAGGATGGTATGGAAGCCCACCTTTATTATTCAATGAACGAAAAGCAGTTGTTGTGTCTAAATTGTCATATCGATGTTGGTCATTACGACCCCAACCGGGTTAAGTCGACTAATCTTGATTTTGGCAGGGTAAGCAGTATCCCTATTGAGCGGTACACTGCTCCTGCAGAGGTTGTTGGCCATGATAGTTTTACAGAGACCATCCCCAATACAACGGTTTCGTTTAGCATGATTGCCATACCCGGAGGAACTTTTTCTATGGGAAGTCCAGAGAGTGAACCGCTAAGGCGGCCAGACGAGGGTCCTGTGCGTCAGATTACAATTAGCCCATTTTTTATGGCGGAGGTAGAAGTTACCTGGAGTGAATTCCTAGCATTTTATGCAGCCACTGCAGGCGAAGGCAGGTCTACGGATACTGAGGGAGCCCGTAAGACCATGGAAGTGGATGCCATCTCGGGTCCAACGCCTCCTTATGGTCAGCCCGATCAAAATTGGGGAATGGGCACTCGGCCCGCAATTTCCATGAGTTACCATGCGGCTGAAACCTATACCCGCTGGTTGTCACAAATAACGGGTAAGACCTACCGTTTGCCAACCGAGGCGGAATGGGAATATGCTGTTAGGGGTGGCAGTACTTCTCCCTACTTTTTTGAGGGAAATCCGAAAGATTTTGGATCCGGTGGTTTGTTTCGCAAGCGCGATACCTCCATCGACAATTATGTGGTGTATGCCGAAAACAGTCTGGCCCGCACCCAGCAACCCGATCGGGTTGAGACGAATCCTTTTGGTTTGAAGAATATGTTGGGGAATGCCGCCGAATATGTATCCGATTGGTATGCCGAGGATGCCTACAGCAGATTAACCGATGGTGTAAAAGATCCAAAAGGACCCGAGTCAGGCAGTGAACGTGTAGTAAGGGGTGGTTATTTCAGAAGCGATGTCGGCAGCATCCGCAGCGCTGCACGCGACTATACCCGAACTCAGGAGTGGTTGCGTTCCGATCCGCAGATGCCAAAGAGTATTTGGTGGCTTTCGGATTGTAACTATATTACCTTTAGGGTGGTTTGTGAGTTTGATGAGAATACCGGAAATGTACGATAATTGAAAACCAAATAGTATACCTA
>CAYGIQ010000171.1:0-5456 GCA_964349885.1 uncultured Prolixibacteraceae bacterium
ATGTAGCACCAACATAGGTGATAAGGATCATAGAACTCCTAAGCAATACAGTATTGATCAGTTTTACCAAAATACAAACTATAGCGGAGGAAGCTTTTCTCCTGATGAAAAGAAATTGCTGGTGTCTAGCAATGCTACAGGCATTTACAACCTATATGCCTACCATACCGATGGCAGTGGAGTAGATACGCTTACGCGAAATGTCAAGGAATCGTATTATTCCATTTCATATTTCCCAAACGATGAGCGCGTGCTTTTCTCAGCCGACCAAGGCGGCAATGAACTTAGCCATATCTACTTGTTGGATTTGGATGGGAGCATCACGGACTTGACTCCCGGAGAAAGAGAGAAGGCTTCATTTATGAAATGGGGAAATGATAAAAAGAGTTTCTTTTATACATCCAATTTGCGTGATCCACGCTTCTTCGATCTCTATGAGATGGACCTCCAAAATTTTAAGTCAGTGCTGTTGTATGAGAATACAGAAGGGCTGAATCCGAGCGACATTTCCAATGATAAGCGCTATTTGGCATTATCTAAAACGGTTTTTCGAGACCAAAGTGAGATGTATTTGTACGATTTAGAGAAAAAAGACCTACGATTACTCTCCTCAAAAGGGGAAAAGGCCAATTACCGCCCCTTAGAATTTAGCCATGATAATGCAAAACTATACTTTGCAACCGATGCCGGCAGCGAGTTCTTTTACCTGTCCGTAATAGATTTGGCGAGCAAAGAAATTACAAAAGTATTCTCTACCGATTGGGATGTTGCATATTCCTTTCATTCCGAAAGTGGGGACTATAGGGTTGTATTGGTCAATGAAGATGCCCAGAACAAGGTGTATCTGTTCAACACGGCTGATGGCAGCATGCTGGACACACAAGCACTGGATGGTTTGGGAGTAACAGCGGTCAATTTTTCCCCTTCAGAAAAACGAGTGCGTGTTACAGTTGCCGATTCACGTACCCCCGCCGATTTGTATGTTTATCATCTGGAAAGTAAAGAAAAAACACGTTTGACCTATTCCTTAAATCCCGAGATAGATAACGATGATTTGGTGGAAGGCCAAGTGGTGCATTATCCCTCTTTTGATGGTTTGGAAATCCCCTCTATTCTTTATAAACCGCATCAAGCGTCCGTTAACAATAAAGTGCCTGTACTTGTATGGGTGCATGGCGGTCCCGGCGGACAGACCCGTTTGAGCTATTCTCCATTAATCCAATATCTGGTCAATCACGGTTATGCCATTATTGGGGTGAACAACCGCGGTAGCAGTGGCTACGGCAAGACTTTTTATGCTTTGGATGATAAAAGGCATGGCGAAGATGATTTGCAAGATTGTGTGCTGGCTAAAGACTATTTATCCTCGTTGGATTGGGCCGATACCTCTCGTGTGGGTATCATAGGGGGATCTTATGGTGGTTATATGGTCATGGCTGCACTGGCTTTTGAGCCGGAGGCCTTTGCTGTAGGCGTCAATATTTTTGGGGTCACCAACTGGCTACGTACCTTAAAGTCCATCCCTGCATGGTGGGAGTTTCAACGCAATGCCTTGTACAATGAATTGGGTGATCCATTTGGCGAAGACTCCCTCAGACTGCACAAAATAAGCCCGCTTTTTCATACACAAAATGTGACCAAGCCTCTTATGGTGCTGCAAGGAGCCAACGACCCTAGGGTGCTTCAAGTGGAGTCAGATGAAATCGTAGCAGGCGTTCGGGCCAACAATGTTCCGGTAGAATATGTCCTATTTCCTGATGAAGGCCATGGCTTTTTAAAGAAGGAAAACGAAATTAAAGGCTACGGGCAGATTAAAATTTTTCTCGATACCTATTTGAAAGGGGAAGAGTGATATCCAGTCACCCCTAAAAGGATGGTGCTTAAAGATTTTCATGAACCTAAAAGTCTCTAATTGCAGATATTTTGATTTACAACATTGTACTAATCCAATTGTAATTTGGCTACTGCATCGTCCCATAATTTAGACACGAAAATTATTACATTAGGGTCCTGATTAAACCATTTATAGCTTCACTTATGCATCAAAGTAAATCGAAGCCTGCTGACTCCGGCCGATTGAAGTCGCTCGATGTACTTCGCGGATTTGATATGTTCTGGATTATCGGAGGTGGTACCTTAATTACTACCCTCGCCGCTTCTCAATATCTCGGATGGTTGGCGCCACTTGCTGAGCAGTTTAGCCATGTCGACTGGACTGGCTTCAGGTTTTATGACCTGATTTTCCCACTGTTTATGTTCATATCCGGAGTGGCCATTCCCATTGCCATTGACCGCCGCCGTGAAAAGGGCACCTCCTCAACTACCATTCTCAAAGGGATTTGGCGTCGTGGAATTATTTTGGTCTTGCTTGGAATATTTTACAATGGTGCCTTACGCAATGGATTCGAAAACGCCCGATATGCAAGTGTTCTGGGTCAGATTGGATTGGCATATGCACTGGCAGCAACCATTGTGCTCTACGTTAAAAATGTGCGCTATCAGGGACTATTTTTACTGGCTTTATTGGTGTTTATTGCTCTGCTTCAGCTGGCTGTAGCTGTACCCGGGATGGGAACAGGTGTTCTGCAACCCGGAATGGGCATCAATGCATGGCTCGACCAGACTCTGTTGCCCGGTAGGCTTAACGACAAAACCTTCGACCCAGAAGGGGTATTGTGTATTGTTTCGGCCACTTCGGTTACCCTGCTGGGTGCCCTTTCCGGATTCCTTCTGCGATATCCTGCTGTTTCCGGCGATCGAAAAAGTGTGTGGTTGCTCGGTATGGGTGCTTTGCTCATAGTTTTGGCATTACTGTTGTCGCCCTTTTATCCCATCATCAAGAAAATCTGGACGGTACCTTTTAATCTGCTTACCGGCGGTATCAGCATGGTGCTGCTTTCGATTTTTTACTATACAATCGATGTGCGAAATGTTTTCAAAGGTATAGCCGATTACCCTATATTCTTTTTCTCTGTTATTGGGTTTAATTCCATTACCATCTATCTCGGTACACGCATAATTCCTTTCCGTCAAATCTCCGAATTCTTTACGGGTTGGCTGTCGGCTCCGGTTGGTCCATGGATTGTGGTGCTGGGTGCTATTGCAATTGAATGGATGTTGCTTTATTACCTCTATCAGAAAAAGATTTTCCTGAGGGTTTAATGAATTCGCGATATTTTGCCCATATAATGTATTGAACCTATCTCCGTGATCCAATAAATAGTTGAATTACAACTGATTTGCTGACTGAGTTTTGGAGATTTCGGTTTTACCGATTTAAGCAACTACCTCAAACACCAAGGGTTAAACCGAGCTGGGTCACATTAAAGACGATTAAACTGAAGTTTCCCGATACCAGTATTTCTGGTTTGCTTTCGTTCCGTCTAATTTATCTTAGGATAAAGAATATAAGATGAATGAATCCATTCGTTGATAATGATAGGCAAATCAAAATCTGGTATTTACAATGTTGGTAAACTTCGATCCAAAGGTATAGGTGATGGCAATGGAGCTTGAGAAGAAAAAATCGGTTGCCAGCTCCCTTTGTCTGAGCAGTACCTCCTCCAAGGAGGCACTCCCTTTGGGCAGCGAAAGCTGATCGCGTATGATATTGTATTCAGCTTGAAACGAGAGCGAAAATCCTTCGAATACCCTTAGGTTCGTCTGACCATAAAACTCCACCCTGTGCCGGTCAATGTCGTGCAGATAATGCGACCCCACCAGACCGGTTTGCACACTTCCCCATGGCTGTCTGATGTTAACCTCCCCGCTAAACTGCTGTCCTAACAGCGTTTCTTGAGTCTTATTGTAAATTGTTTCGTTGTTGTAGGCGTTGTAGCCATAACCTACCTGATAGGTGAATTTAATTGCTTTTCGGGATGACTCATTATATGGAAAGATGCTGTACTCAATTCCGGGGGAGATATTAATTTCGTGTTTAATATTGCGCTGACTGAATGTTAGGTAGGTAGCAAATATTCCGACCGACCAATGGTCATTGATGCTTTTAAGTGCATAGTTTTCCATTCCGTGGCGCTGGTTGCTTCGGATTACAGGTTCATTCCGCTCGTCGGTCTGAATTCGAACGTAACCATAATTGAAGTAGGGCCTGATTCTGAATTTCCAAGCCTCTGTAACCCGGTCGGCGAATATTCCCCAACGGGCATTAAGGTTAGACTGATTCGATTCCAGATTGAACTGAACGCTGCCGATATAGGTTTGAAATACCCAATAATTCCACGGATCCTCATCTATACTTTGTTGCACTGTCCCATCCTGGCCATTGTAGGTAACAACAAACCTTTGCGCCAAAGGAGTTCGCAGCATAAATGAGGTAACGCCAAGCTGAATTTGGTGTGTGAGTTCACTGCGGACCTCGCCGGTGGTTTTGTTGTGATCAACGAAGTGCTCTAGTGTATACTGGGTGCCTTCAAACTGTTTCCGTCCTATAAAGGTAAATTGGTAAACTCTGCCTCCGCCTACGGTGGGAACATCTGTTACGAAAATATGAATGTCGGCCAACTCAGGGTCGCGTACATAGTTGACAAACTTAATCTCGGTCCTGATATAGTTGAGATCACAACGCCTACAGTCAATATACAGAGCAGGTGCAGTAGCATTTTGGACAGAATTTATTACAATTAGGGTGTCGGAGTTCACTTTCCCATCGCCATTGCCAGCGAAAACAGGAAGTGCAAACGCAGATAACATCAATAATATAAGACTTATATTTTTCATAGTTGAAATTCGGCGAGGAGATCCTCTTGTTTTTTGTTCTGCGTAAAAGTAGAAATCTCCTCCGATTTATAACACAAAGTAAAGTGTTTAAGGTGCCACAGGAGGTGGAATTATCATCTGAGTAAGGCTGACAGGTGCCAATAAACTTAACCAGAAGTTATAACTAGTATGCCTGTTGGCTTTGATTTTTTGCTTATTTTTCGAATCCAAACTTTGCTGCGGTTATCCATTTTTTAAACCACAATGAATACTTTAGAACTTAGGAGAAGGGAGTTTCTTTTGCGGTTACTGGCTTTGTCTGGGGCTGCAATCCTTCCTTCCACTGCTTGGTCGCAAATTCAAAAAAATTCACGCCGCCGCGATATTCGTTTTGGCTTGGTTACCTATATGTGGGGCTATGATTTGGAAATTAACGGTCTGATAGATTTGTGCACCTCGGCCGGGGTTTCAGGGGTTGAACTTAGGGTCGATCATGCCCATGGGGTAACTCCCGGACTCACTAAGCAAGAGCGACGTGATATACGGAAGCGCTTTCGAAGCAGTCCGGTTGAGGTGGTGGGAATTGGCACCAATCAGCAGTTCGACCACCCCGAACCATACGCGCTGCGCGCATCGTTCGACAAAACGGTTGAATACATAAAATTAAGCAAAGATATTGGGGGAAGTGGTGTAAAAGTTAAGCCCAACCAATTTCATCCCGGTGTTCCACGGTCACGTAC
>CAYGIQ010000172.1:0-5439 GCA_964349885.1 uncultured Prolixibacteraceae bacterium
AATGAGGAGAGTGTGCGCCGGGAGTTTGCTCATTTAATGGAGATTGAAGCGGCTAAGGGAGTATTGCTCGCGCAAATGGCATTCGGTATTGAACTATTTATTGGCGCCCAATATGAACCCCGATTCGGACATGTCATTTTATGTGGGTTGGGAGGAATTTACGTCGAGGTAATGAAGGATGTGAGTTCCGGACTTGCCCCGCTTACTCAAGAGGAGGCTTTGTCGATGATAAATAATCTCAGGTCTGTAAAAATTCTTGAAGGCTACCGAGGGAAGAAGGGGGTAAACATTCCGGAGTTTGCCGATATCATCGTCAGGCTATCCACTTTGCTGCGGTTTGCCACTGAAATAAAGGAACTTGATATAAATCCATTGATTGGCAGCAAAATTGGTATCTTTGCTGTGGACGCCCGAATTAGAATTGAAAAATAGCCCGTTATGATTATCACCGATAACAGTAAGGATCTCTTTTATTCTACCATTGCCCGGCATTACAGTCAGATTTTCCCATTTCACAACGAGCAGCTCGAATTTACAGCGGGTGCAATGAATGGCCTCTCCGGCAAGTCGGTTTTGGATGTAGGTTGCGGAATAGGAGAATTGGCCAGAAGAATGGGAGAGGCGGGAGCTACGGTTACCGCTTTTGATTTGAACAAAGAGATGCTGGCTATAGCGCACAAGGAGAACAGTCATGCCAAGGTTGCCTATATGTGGGCGAATATGCTCCATATTGTCCGTTATTTTGGGCGTGCCAAATTTGATGGAGTGGTTTGTTACGGCAACACGCTGGTTCATTTGCTGAATCCTATGCAGATGCGAGACTTTTTCAGCGGAGTGCTTACGGTCTTAAAACCAGGAGGCAGGTTTCTTCTTCAAATTTTAAACTACGATTTTATTGTAGACAGAAAACTTGAAAGTTTGCCTGTAATTGAAGTGGATTCTTTGCGTTTCGAGCGGTTCTATCAGTACGAAGCTACGCGTGAGATTACCTTTAAAACCCGACTAACACTCAAGGAGAGTGGCGAAGTTATAGAAAACAGCAGCGAATTACTGGGCATCGGTAGTGATGAGTTGACCTTGCTGATGGATGTAGCAGGCATGAAGGATATTCAATTTTACGGAGGTTTCAACCGGGAACCCTTTGGCGGCGAGCATTTTCCCATGGTTGTTTCTGCTCGAAAGGGCATTTGATTTACGGGTGGAGTTGTAATAAACTGAGCTGAAAGGTTAATTGATACCGACGATCGTGTCAAAGATAGAAAGGAGCGGCCGTTGCATTCTTTTTCCTACTTTTGCATGCTCAATTAGACTCAATGTTACCAGCTGAATATCTGACCCATACCTTCCCCAACGGAATACGACTTATACACCAACCTACCGATTCAACTGTGGGGCATCTGGGTATTGTGTTGAATACTGGCTCGCGCGATGAGCTGATTTCGGAACATGGGCTGGCCCATTTTATTGAACATTGCATTTTTAAAGGAACCCGTAAGCGGAAAGCATTTCATGTGTTAAGTCGGATGGAGGATGTTGGTGGTGAATTGAATGCCTATACTACCAAAGAAGAGACTGCCTTGTATGCAACTTTTCTGTCGGAGTATTACAGTCGGGCAGCCGAGTTGCTCAGCGATATTTTCTTCAACAGTCAGTTTCCTGAAAAGGAGCTTAAACGAGAGAAGGAGGTCATTGTAGAGGAGATCAACTCTTACCAAGACTCCCCTTCAGAATTGATATTTGATGACTTTGATGAGCTGGTTTTCGACGGTCACCCCATTGCTCGGACCATCCTGGGAACCTATGATAGCGTGCGGAGTTTTAAACAGCAAAATATTCTGAACTTTATCGATCGCAATTACCATACCGACCAATTGGTAATCAGTTCGGTAGGAAATATCCCTTTCAAGCGACTGCAGTTCTTGATTGAAAGGTATTTTGGATCGGCACCGGCAAGGCTGCGACAGCATTCTCGCACCCGATTTGATGCCTACCGGCCTTTAGACCGGAAGGTTGAAAAGGACACATATCAAACGCATTGTGTAGTGGGTAACCTTGCATACGACAGTGCACATCCTAAAAGGGTAGTTATGATTCTGCTCAACAATCTTCTGGGTGGGCAGGGTATGAATTCGCGTCTAAATCTATCGCTGCGGGAGCGCAAAGGGATGGCCTATAATATAGAGTCGACCTACAGCGCCTTCTCCGATACAGGTCTTTTTAATGTCTATTTTGGAACAGACACCGAGAATTTTGAAAAGGCCTTGCAGGTGGTTTTCAAGGAATTTGCCTTGCTTCGGTCACAAAAACTGGGTACGCTGCAGCTTACAAGGGCAAAAAAGCAGCTTATTGGACAATTGGCCATTGCAGGAGAAAATCGTGAGGATCTAATGTTGGCCATTGGTAAGAGTTACCTCCTTTACAATCGGGTAGATCCAATGTCGTTGGTTTTTGAAAAAATTGAGTCGGTTACTGCTGCGCAGTTGCTTGACGTGGCCAACGAGATTTTGGATCCGGGTCAGATAAGCAGTCTGGTATATCAATAGGATGGTTGTTTCACGACAAATAGAGGACTATATACTTCAGCACAGCGATCCAGAAGATTCTTTGCTGGCTGATCTGGAGCGTGAAACAAGCCTAAAGGTTATAAATTCCCGTATGTTGTCGGGGCATTTGCAGGGCAGTATCCTGAGAATGTTGTCCAAAATGATAGCTCCAAAAAGTGTACTAGAACTTGGCACCTATACCGGTTATTCGGCCATCTGTTTGGCGTGCGGCTTATCCCCAGGCGGACAGCTTACCACCATTGAAATCAACGATGAACTTGAGTCGATAGCGCTGCGGTATTTCGAAAAGGCCGGACTGAGTAAGGTCATTCATTTGCGCATTGGAGATGCATTGGAGATTATACCATCGCTCGAGCAACAATTTGATTTGGTTTACATTGATGCCGATAAAAAGCATTACTCCGAATATTACAATGCTGTGTTTGATCGGGTAATTCCAGGTGGATGGATATTGGCCGACAATACCCTCTGGGATGGTAAGGTAGTTGATTATGCTGGTTCGAACGATCCGCAAACGGAAGGAATCATTGACTTTAACCTACGTATTGCCTCAGACCCCAGGGTTGAGCGGGTGATCCTTCCCATCCGTGATGGGCTGACAATTATTCGAAAGAAACCGTTGGTTTAAATGTTAGTTCTGGTTACGGTTTGAGCTTATAACGAATTTTTTGCGTCTTGGGTTGCGATCTTTCGACTTCTGGTCGTCGGTAATATCTGACTTTCCAGCCACAAAATCGTTCTCCACAGAACCCGGTTTATCCTTATTTTCGAGGTCTGGTTTGATTCCCTTTTTGTTGTCCTGAATGTAGCTTTTTACCTCTTCGAGATTAAGGGTGTAGGTTTTAGAGGCCGAATGTTCGGTGGACACATACCATACCTTTTTGGCCAGAAAATCGGTTTTGAATGGTTTAACCACTCCCTGAACTGTTTCAAGATAGAGGAGCTGTTGGGGAAATTCCTTGCCTGCCTCTGCATAGGCATCGAGTTCGTAAAGCAGACAGCATTTTAATTTCCCGCACTGTCCGGCCATTTTTTGAGCCGAGGGAGACAAGCCTTGGAGTGTAAGGCTTTCGCTCGAAACCGTGGCAAGCCCGGTTCTCCAAGAAGAACAGCAGAGTTCCCTGCCACAGGAGCCAATACCTCCGACCCGCGCCGCCTCCTGCCTAGCACCAATCTGTTTCATCTCAATCCTAAGTCTGAAGGCGGCAGCATAATCTTTTATGAGTTGTCGGTAATCTACCCTTCCGTCGGCGATGTAGTAAAATATAGCTTTTCCATTATCGGCTCTGACCTCCACATCGCCAACCTTCATGTCGAGGTTAAGTTGTTGGGCGATCTTTCTCGATTCGATCAGGATTTCCTGCTCTCTGGCCTTGGCCTGTTGGTAGTTAATAAGGTCGCGACTGTTCGCTTTTCTGAAAATAGTACCTATTTCGTAGCGATCAGGTTGTGAAACCTTTCTTCGGAATTGCTTGTCGGCGAGGTACCCTGTAAGAGCAACCTCCCCAACATCGAATCCGGGGGAGCAACCTACCACAACTTTGTCGCCACGCTGAAGTAGTAATTTTTCGCTGTTTTTGAAGAATTCCTTTCGGGTAGATTTAAATTTGATTTCCACTATTTCGAACATTCCGGTTGTGTCGGGCAGGTCGTCGAGCCAGGAGTAGGGAGATGTTGTATAGGAGGTATTGCTGCTATAAAGTGTACAAGAAGAGCAACTCATGATTATATAGGTTGAACGAATATGAAGATAGTATAGCTCATTTTGGGAGCCTATTTAATAGGAATATAAGACAAAAATATACTTTAATTCGGATTTTACTGGAATCAAGGCTGTAAAAACCTCAACATTGAGGTTAACCGTTTGCAACATCTTGGTTGGAACATCAAAATGGTACGGGCTATTTTTAGGAAACAGGAGGCAGCCCTTTTTTTGTCTTGAGTGCTCGATGGATTGTATAAAAAGCATCACACGGGATACCCATTGGATGAAATGGATAAATTGTTTCAATTGTTTTACTTTTGTAGTGAACTATTGAAATTTCGGAATGGCGCGTGTAGTTGTGGGTTTATCGGGAGGGGTCGATTCGAGTGTGGCTGCCTTTTTGCTCCGGGAACAAGGGCATGAGGTGATCGGTCTCTTTATGGTGAACTGGCACGAGCGCGTGGGTGCCTTAACCAGCGCCTGTACATGGGAGGATGATGCCCTAATTGCCCGAATGGTAAGTAAAAAACTCGATATCCCGTTTCACATAGTCGACTTAAGTGTCTATTATAAAAAGAGGGTGGTTGACTATATGTTTTCGGAGTATCAGGCTGGCAGAACACCCAATCCAGATGTATTGTGCAACCGAGAGATTAAGTTCGACATATTTATGGATGAAGCTTTGAAGTTTAAAGCCGATTTTGTAGCAACTGGGCATTACTGTCGAAAAGAGGAAATTCTGGTTGAGGGAAATGTGGTTCACCGGTTGCTATCGGGAGCCGATCTTAATAAAGATCAGAGCTACTTTCTTTGTCAGTTGACCCAGAAGCAGCTATCGCTGGCAATGTTCCCCATTGGACATCTTCAAAAACCCGAAGTTAGGGAGATTGCCCGACGTGAATCGTTACCTACCGCTGATAGAAAGGATTCGCAGGGCATCTGTTTTGTTGGCAAGGTTGATTTACCCACTTTTCTGCAACAACAGCTGGAGGCCAAAGATGGCAATGTAATCGAAATTCCTGCCCAGTTCTTTCGCCAAAAGAAGGAAGTGCCTCTGGTCTTGGAGAATTTCAAGAAACTCTGTTTCCCTTATCCCTTAAAGCCGTGGCATGGGAAGGTCATTGGCACACATCGCGGTGCGCATTTCTACACGGTTGGTCAACGTAAAGG
>CAYGIQ010000173.1:0-5407 GCA_964349885.1 uncultured Prolixibacteraceae bacterium
TAGGTTCGTAGGCAATGACCAACTTCTTAAAATCGGCTTCACTGAGTTGGAAAATGGTTTCAGTAAGCTGTTGCTTCACATAATCGTTTTGAGTACCCGCCTCACGTATCCCAAGTGGTTCGCCGCAACAGTAGATAGGGGTCAGCTGATTGGCCAGGGCTAGGGCCAGTTTTTTGTTCAGCACATCGCTGTTTTCGCCATAATATTCGCGTCGCTCGCTGTGTCCTACCAAGACGTACCCAACACCTGCAGAACTTATCATTTCGGCCGAAACCTCACCTGTAAAGGCTCCTTTTGGTTCGGAAGCGCAGTTCTGAGCACCTACCTTAACCCGATTTCCATCAACAATCTCGACCACCTTGCCAAGATGAATAAATGGGGGGCACACAACTACTTCGACCGAAGGATCTCCAGATTCGGCAACGGCCGACATCACTGCTCCAGCAAGCTCTGCTCCTGCGGCTAGAGTTGTGTTGCATTTCCAGTTTCCGGCTACAATCTTTTTTCTCATTACTATCCTGTTTTTAAATTGGTTGCTGAACTTAACTTCGTAAAATTACCATATCGCCTCAAACGGGGAAGATAGGATTTCGAACATACTCCTATGTTTAACCATTTGTTCATACGGTTTAAAGGCGCAGTTATTGAAACAGATTGGGGTTGGGAAGGTTATTGCCGGAGAATTTTCCGACGATTGTACCATTTTTTAACACCAAAAGTCCCGGATTGGAACGAATCATGGTCTTTAATTCAATCTCGTCGGCCGAATAGAAAGGAATTGAAAGTCCGGTTTCTTGCTGGAAAAGTTCAATCACTGCCGAATCCGAAGCAGTCAAACCAACAAAAGCATAGCTGTTTTGGGCTGCCCAACCTGCAAGCTGGGTCAACCGGCTGAGGTTCCTCCGCGATGTTCTTTCAAGATTGTACGAGATTACCAGAAATACATAGTTAGGATCATATAAAAACCGATCGGCTATATTATCGCCTTGGTAGGTCTCCACCACAAAGCTTTTGATTGCTGGACGAAATCCCTCTTTGATCAGAACCGGTTCGTCCATTCGGTCAAATTCCCAATTTTCGGTGTCCTCCCAGGGATAGTCCTTGTCAGAAAACTTTACCACTTCATTGCTCACTTTATTCCGATAATATAGAGCATGTTCGTATACATCGGGTTCAGCATCGGGGGGTATTGCCATAGCATCAGGAATGTTAACTCCAACCTTGAAGGGTCTAAAGTCGATGATGGGTTCAAACCATGCGCTCCAACCAACCACAATCAAATAGGCAGCAAGAAAGAAAAGGCCAAAGGCAGTCCTAATTCTCTCAAAGGGTAACGGTTTGATGGTTGAATGTATCAACCAGATCAATAGAGAAAGTGCTAACAACAGAAGATTCTTGTAGAACGTTTCCCAATTTGAAATAACCCATGCATCGCCAAAGCAACCACAGTCGGTAACAGGATTTGTAACGGCTATCCAGAGTGTAAGTGGCGTAAAGAAAAGCATAAATAGCAGTGCCCCGGCCGGGAATAGCTTGTGTCGCAACCCAAAAAGGATTCCTACCCCAACAAAAAATTCGGCAAAAGACAGCAGCATACCAAGTGGATAGGCAGACCATGCCATAGCATCTAATCCCATGGCCCCAAAGTAATCGACAAATTTGTAGGCCGACCCCCAGGGATCGATGCCCTTCACAAATCCTGAAAATACAAAAAGAGTTCCAACAACAAGTCGCGCCAAATAGAACAGGATCTTCATATCCGGTCAGTTTTTTTCAAAATCAATTTTAATCAACGCGAAAACCGCATAGTTAATCATATCGAGATAGTTGGCATCGATGCCCTCCGATACCAACGTCTTTCCTTTATTATCTTCAATCTGTTTGGTTCGCTTAATCTTCATAAGAATGAGGTCGGTAAAACTACCCACCCGCATTTTGCGCCAGGCTTCGCCGTAGTCGTGATTTTTTGCCTCCATTAAACTGCGTGCTCTGGCGAAGCAATGGTTGTAGAGCTCGAGTGCCTGAATCGGATCCATCTCTTCTTCGGCGGGTGTTCGCTCCAGTTGAATTAACCCAATGATGGCGTAGTTGATGATCCCTATAAATTCGGCTCTGGCATCTTCATCCACCATTGTATGGGTTACCTCATCGAGGGTCCTAATGCGCTGAGCTTTTATGAATATCTGATCGGTTATAGATGGAAGCCTCATTATCCTCCAGGCGGTTCCATAATCTTTCATCTTTTTTACATACACCTCTCGACAAACTGAGGCTATGGAGTTGTATTGCTCTATTGTGTTCTTCATACTGAAGGCAATTAACATATTATCGGATGAACGCAAAAACAAAATAAGTACATTTTGACCAAGATTCGGGCAATTACACCCGAAAAGAAGTCATCCGATGTAAAGCTATCCGCCAACTCAAAAGTACCCCACAGGAGATTTCCTTGTAACTTTTGCAGCCTAAAGTCTTCATGCATTGGATGATCTGCTCTGAATTTCAAGCAATAATAGTGTATAAATTTATACAAATTATAACTCTTTAGACTCTTTTATTGTACATTTGCACGACACAGAAAATGTTACTCTTCTAAATAATATCGTCATGTTAGTTACTCAATCTTCAGGAAAGTTTCTCAAGCGTAAGCATTCCCTGCTGTTGGGAGAAGATTTGCTTGATTTAACCCATCCCTGTGTGATGGGAGTAATCAACCTAACCCCCGACTCATTTTACGACGAGGGATTGATTACCAACGAGACCGAATTGCTCGAAAAAGTTGAGCAGATGTTGGTTGACGGAGCCTCTGTAATTGATGTGGGAGCTGTATCAACCCGACCCGGTTCAGAACCTCCCTCTTTGCAGGAAGAACTCGATAGGTTGCTTCCGGCTGTTAAATCCATTCACAAACATTTCCCTGAGATCCCCATATCAATCGACACTTATCGGTCATGGATCGCAGTAAGGGTATTCGAAGAGATAGGACCTGTAATTGTCAACGATATCTCAGGGGGTACCCTCGACAGTAAAATGTTTGAAACGATTGGCCTTCTCAAAATTCCGTATATTTTAACCCACATGCAGGGGAATCCTAAGACCATGCAGGACAACCCCACCTATACCGACGTGGTGCGCGAAGTGGCCGGAAGTCTTAGCGAAGGTGTGCGGCATCTGGCCAAAGCGGGCGCCCATGAAGTGATGATTGATCCAGGGTTTGGATTTGGCAAATCGGTAATGCACAACTACCAGCTTTTGAACCGACTCGATGCGCTCAAAGTCTACCAACTACCGGTAGTAGTGGGTGTTAGTCGTAAATCGATGATTTGGAAAGTACTGGAAACCGGTCCCAACGATGCCCTCAATGGCACAACAGTACTCAATACCATGGCACTTTTAGGAGGTGCAGATCTTCTGCGGGTGCACGATGTTAAGGAGGCAGTCGATGCCATCAGGCTGTTCCTCCAGTTAAAAGATTCGCTCGACGCATAACTCTCCCTATTGCCAATGCTGCATTTTATAACCATTCGCATTCTTGATATCATAGACATTTTCATGGTAGCAGTATTGCTGTATCAAATTTACAGGCTTATTAAAGGGTCGGTTGCCTTCAATATCATACTCGGGTTTTCGCTGGTTTACCTGGCTTGGGTGGTAGTAAGGGCCTTTGACATGCAGTTGCTCAGCTCTATTCTGGGTCAGTTTATTGGGGTGGGAGTTTTGGCCCTGATAGTGGTTTTTCATCCCGAAATCAGGCGCTTTCTACTCTACATTGGAAGCCATAACCACATTACACGGTTTTTGTCGCTCGATAAACTATTTCATACAGGCCGGATTTCGACCGATGGGTCGGTGATTTCCGATCTTGTCGATACCGCGTTCTATTTTTCGCGCACTTTAACAGGGGCACTTATCATATTCGCACGCCGTTCTGAACTGATCGAACAAATTAACACAGGGGAACTACTCAACGCCCGAATGAGTCAGCCTTTGCTAAAAACAATCTTTTTCAAAAACAGCGCACTGCACGATGGAGCAGTCATTGTAAAAGACAACCGCATTGTTGCTGCAGGATGTATTCTTCCATTAACCCATAAGGAAGTTGATAAAGCTTTGGGATTGCGACATCGTGCCGCTATTGGCATAACCGAAATAAGCGATTCCCTTGCTTTGGTTGTTTCGGAAGAAACCGGAAAAATATCGGTTGTTGAAGGAGGCGTAATTAAACGCAAAATTACCCGCGATGCTCTGACCGAATACCTGAACAATGCTCTGCTGACGGCTGAAAACAGTCCAGCACAGCAACCTGCTATCGAAAAAACCTAACCTCCCTAATCATCCTGGCATGCAGAATTTAACAGGCCAGTAAACAATAAAAATTACTGCAAATCAGTAGCTCTTAAGCAGGACCATGGTAGCCCCATACCCATATTCCCTGAAGGAAGCATCTTGGAAATCATACTTCTTAAACTTGGTAGAAAGTTCCCGACGCAGTTCGTTCTTCAGGGTTCCCTGACCAACACCATGGATGAAAACGACCCTTCTGATTCCATCCTGAAGGGCACGCTCCATTTCGCGCCTAAAGCTGTTCATCTGGAGTTCTAGCATATCCCCGATAGATAGCCCTGCCGTGTCGTCGACCAGCTCATTTATGTGGAGATCGATCTCTCTTACATCGGATACTGGTTGCTTCCGCTTTTGACCAGACTCTTTAGCTTCGCGCTCCCGGGGTTCAAGTTCAATGGGAACCGCAAAGTCGTGATCGCGCAATGCTTTCATCTTCACCGCCAATTCATCCTCACCTATACCAACCAAAAATGCCCGTTGTTCAAAATAGGCATTGTCGGTATAAATCGACTCCTTGTAAAATTTTACGGGATTAACCCTTACCGTAGCAACCAAAGCACTTTTCAATTCGTTGGTCTCTTTCTCGACAGGCAGCAGTTGAAAACCAAAGGCCGGGAAATGGCTCAAATCGTCGTGGCTAAATCCTTTAAACGGCACCCTGGAAAAGGAAGCCAGTTTACCGGTTTTATCGGATTTGAAGCCATCGTCGGTTAAAAGCGATATGTGATAAAGTATAGAATGCTTGGTGTCGTTAATCAACCAAGCCTTGATCTCTCCCGATAGCGGCATTGTTGGTACCTGCGGGACAAACGCCACCCAGAATGCACCATTAGGGGAGGCTGGTTTGGCTGCAGAAGACGCAAACAAAGGTTGCGCCTCCTTCTCCTTGATTGCGCCGGAATTAGCGTTAACCGCCTGCGAAGCACCAGATACACGTCCTGAATCAGCTGAAGTTACCGTTTCACGTCGCGATAAGGAAGCTCTGGCAGACACATCCTCCACCTTAATCCCTTGCTGTTCCAAAAATGGAACAAACTTCAACTGATTCAATGCTTGGTATGAT
>CAYGIQ010000174.1:0-73 GCA_964349885.1 uncultured Prolixibacteraceae bacterium
TAGAGCAGCTCATTCGTAATGAGCAGGTCGTGGGTTCGAGTCCCATGAGAGGCTCCGAGCAAAGCGAGGATCC
>CAYGIQ010000174.1:173-5368 GCA_964349885.1 uncultured Prolixibacteraceae bacterium
CGAATGGGACGAGAAGTGCAGCGCAGCGAAATTCCGGTTTACATAGCCTTGGGCTCAGCGGCCCCTAGGCTATGTTTATCGGAAAGCACCATGAGAGGCTCCGAGCAAAGCGAATGGTCCGAATGGGACGAGAAGTGCAGCGCAGCGAAATTCCGGTTTACATAGCCTTGGGCTGAGAGCACGATAGTCTTACAAGGGATCGGAAATCATAAAGGCAATGGTCTTTACGGATCAACCGCAATTGTGAATCAATGGTTGGAGGCATTCATGGAAATTACAAATTCAACTTAAAACCTGCATCCATCAGGACCGTTCTTCCTAATGGAATTGTTAATTCACTCTAGCTTTGATTCAGATTTGAATGCCTCTCTTCTGTAATTTTTACTTAATCGTAATAAAAAATGAATGAAGATTGTAACTACCCCAAAAGCGTCACCACTTTTCCGTGTTGCAAATCCAACAGAAGTATCCGATGCCAAAGTTGACTCGTTTCAGTTTGAGTTGAAGCCAGTCTTTCAATGGCACCCTCCGGAACTGCGCCTGCATAAAGCAGGAGCCATAGTTGGTGAAGCCTTTTGCGCATATAAATTGAAGCTTTCTGCTCCTTTGAGGCAATTCTTTGAGCAACCAGATCACAAAACGCTATAAGCGGCAGAGGTTCATGTTCCAACTCCCAAACTTCTCCTGTTGCCCCCGAAAATTGCCCCATCCAGACCGACGAAAGGGAAGGGGGAAGTTGATCTTTATTCAGCGCCAATGTGGACATTCGCCCTTTTAAATTAGCAGCCGACTTTCTGATGGCTGCAGTTGCCGCCATGGTGTTGGAGAGAAAATTTTCGGGGGTAAGTCTGTAGTGTTTCCCAAATTGCAGTCTGATCCAAATCCCTCCGCGCCAGGCCACCTTTACGTTTCTCTTTACCGCTTCGAGAAAAAGCTGCTGCAAATCCTTTTCATCCAAAGCCAATCCTGTCGAGGTGCGATGTACGATTCTGGTGACCTCAATACCCACTTTCTTCCGCGGCGTAATTTCAATAAAAAAGTCGGGCGACTCCGCTGCTTTGATGATGCCTGATGGAAACGCTGCAAACGTCTCCTTCGTTAAAGAAAGCGTGAAAAATTCGGTGAATTTCTGATCAGCAGGATGCATAGGTTAAAGTTAGCGTTTAAATTTTTGTTTTTTTTTACCATCAGGAATACATTTATCCTTTTTGATACCCTAAAGTTTTCGTTAATTTACTTCAATATTGTATAAAGCCAAACTTGTGTCGGTTCAATTCACCGCTACAGCACTAACTATCATATGGAGTATTCGTTTTTTGATTTTTTAAGGCTGGTCGGTTCACTCGGCATGTTTCTGTATGGCATGAAAATTATGAGTGAAGCCCTGCAAAGGGTGGCTGGCTCAAAATTAAGGTCGATACTCTCGGCCATGACCGCCAACCGCTTTCTGGGTGTATTCACCGGATTTCTCGTTACCACAGTTATTCAATCATCTTCGGCCACCACCGTTATGGTGGTAAGCTTCGTTAATGCCGGATTGATAACGCTTGTTGAGTCTATAGGGGTAATTATGGGGGCCAATATTGGTACTACCGTAACAGGATGGTTGATTTCAATTCTTGGGTTTAAATTCACCATCAGCAACTATGTGCTGCCCTTGCTTGGACTTGGTTTGCCGCTGGTCTTCTCCAAATCGACCCGCCGTCGCTCAACAGGAGAGATTATGATTGGATTTGCCCTGCTTTTTTTGGGTCTCGATTACCTCAAGACCTCCATGCCCAGCATCGATGAAAATCCTGAATTGCTCGCTTTTCTGCAAAATTACACCAATCTTGGATTTGGCTCGGTAATTCTTTTTTTGATGGTTGGCACGGTGTTAACCTTCCTTATTCAATCGTCGAGTGCCACTATGGCGCTCACTTTTGTAATGGTGAACCAAGGCTGGATCTCGTTCGAACATGCTGCTGCAATGGTACTAGGAGAGAATATAGGTACCACCATTACTGCCAACATTGCTGCCTCGGTTGGTAACCTCTCGGCCCGCCGGGCTGCTTTGGTTCACCTGCTTTTTAACTTGGCGGGTGTTTTTTGGATGTTGTTGCTTTTTAAACCGTTCACCGGATTGGTGGCAGGGTGGGTGCATGCTATTAATGGTGAGTCGCCTGCCAACAATCCAACACTGGTGCCCATTGCATTGTCGCTTTTTCACACCTCCTTCAATGTTATCAATACGGCCATTTTTATATGGTTTGTTCCTCAACTTCGGAATCTGGTGGTTAAACTATTGCCTCAAAAAGTCTCTGAAGAGGAGGAGTTCAGGCTACAATACATTACAGCGGGTCTCATGACAACCCCCGAATTATCGCTTCTGCAAGCCAGACGGGAAACCCAGTTCTTTGCAAAGCATACCCTTAAAATGTTTGGCTTTGTTCAGAAACTCTTGCGCGAGGTAAGCGATAAGAAATTCAATAAGCTCTACGCTCGTATCGAAAAATATGAGACCATAAGCGATGAAGTAGAGCTCGAAATAGCCAACTATCTCAACGAGGTGGCACAGGGAAAACTCAGCGACTTTGGCCGACGAAGGTTGCGTTCGATGCTCAAATTGGTAAGCGACTTGGAAAGTATTGGCGATAGCAATTACAATCTTGCCCGGACCATAAACCGTATGCACGATAACAAAATTTTGCTTCCCGACGAGGTTCTTCAAAAGCTCGACACAATGTTTGTTTTGGTGCAAGAGGCACTTGAACAGATGCGCGATAATCTTGAAATGGACGAAAAGATGGTCAATCTGGTGAAGGCACGTCAACTCGAAGCCGGCATCAATAACTTCCGAAATCAACTCAAGACTGAGCATCTTGAGTATCTACGCACTAATGTTTATGCCTATGAAGCGGGCATCATATTTAACGATCTTTTTTCGGAAAGCGAAAAACTGGTTGACTATGCCATCAATGTTTCCGAAGCTTTGAGTGAAGTAAAATAGTGAAGGTGTTCGATGTCTTTTCTTACAATCCTAAAGGTTCAGAATCTCAATGGCCATTTCGGTTAATCTGAACTTTTGTACTTTTCCGTTTGCAGTTATTGGAAATTCATCAACAAAGAAGATGTGCATTGGAATCTTAAACCTAGCAATCTTTCCGCGGCAATAACCGGTTACTTCCTCCTCTGTAAGGTTTTCACCTGATTTTACTTTTATGAATGCGGCTACCTCCTCGCCATATTTTTTGTTGGGGATGCCCACTACTTCAACTCCCTCAATCTGTGGTATTGCCTTGATAAAGGTTTCTACCTCCTGTGGGTATATGTGCTCTCCACCGCGATTGATCATCTCTTTTATTCTTCCCGTAATCTGATAGAAACCATCTTCTGTTTGCACTGCAATATCGCCTGTATGGAGCCATCCCTCCGAGTCAATGGCTGTTTGGGTCGCTTCTTTATCTTTGTAATAGCCTTGCATAACATTGTACCCCCTGCAACAAATCTCTCCTGATTCTCCGGGATTGCATACATGGCCACTCTCCCGATCAACAATTTTTACCTCCACGTTGGGAAGGGCAAAGCCAACTGTATTCGCCCTAACTTCGGCCGAATTATGGGTTCGGGTTGCAGTCATCGCTGGCGAAGATTCGGTGAGTCCGTAAACGGAAATGATATCTCGAATGTGCATCTTGCTCATAACCTGCTGAATGGTTTCAACCGGACATGGAGCTCCGGCGATTATGCCAGTACGCAAAGTGCCGAGGTCGAACATACCGAACATGGGGTGATTTAACAGCCCAATGAACATGGTAGGTACACCATAGAGTGCTGTGCAGCGCTCTTTCTGAATGGACGCCATCACCATGACCGGATCGAACTCTTCGGTGAGTACCATAGTGGCTCCGTGCGATACAATGGCGCATGCTGCCAGTACATTTCCGAAGGTATGAAACAGGGGGACACAAACAAGCAGACGCTCTTTTCCAGAGAACTTCATGCACTGCCCAACCGAATAGCCATTGTTCAGTATGTTGTGGTGCGACAACATCACACCCTTAGGACATCCGGTGGTTCCACCCGTAAACTGCATGGTGACCACATCGTGACATGTGAGGGCTTCTTGGATAATTTCGATCTCGGAGTTATCGAGGTGCGATCCGAGTAGAATAAGTTCCTGGGTACTGTACATTCCCCTGTGCTTCTGTTGTCCGATGAACACAAGATTCCTGAGGGAAGGGAATTTCTCTGTCACCAGTTCCCCTCTTGAACAGCTCTTCACTTCGGGAATCAGTTCAAAAATCATATCTACATAGTCGCTGTCGCGGTATCCGTCGGCCAGACAAAGTGTATGTATATCGGCGGTTTTTAGCACAAACTCGAGCTCCGACGCCTTATATTCTGTATTTACAGGAACCAAAACTGCTCCGATTTTGGCGGAAGCAAACATGAAGGTTAGCCAATCGGGAACATTCTTCGCCCAGATTCCCACCTTATCGCCCGGTCTGACCCCAATGTAAAGCAGTCCTTTTGCCAGATTGTCGGTTCGTTCATTGAACCCGGCATACGTAAAACGCAGATTTCGGTCGGGATAAACCATGAACTCGTGATCGGGATGTTCAAAAACCCATTTTTCGAGCATTTCGCCTAAGGTGTGGTCTAAAAGCTGCATAGTCGATAGGTGTCAATGGGTTAATATGGGGTATACACTATGGCCAGCAAACGGGCCGATGCTCCGGGGGCTGCATGCACATTGTGCGATACTATGGAATCATAATAGATACTATCTCCAGCCAGCAGTGTATGGGTTTCTTTGCCATAGCTGATTTCGATGCTTCCATCGAGCACATATATAAACTCTTCGCCTTCGTGCGACGATAGCTTGTAGTCGGATGCCTTTCCGGGGTGTATCTCTACAATAAAAGGTTCCATGTGTCGGCCGGCCTTGTCTGATGCAAGTGCGCGAAAGTTCAGGTGCTGCCGGGTGGCTGGATCACTCGAAGAAAAACTGATGGCCTCCTCAGCATTTCCGGCCCTTGTGATTACAGGACCAACCTGCTGTACATCGTCAAGGAATGTCCCAATGCGAACCCCTAACGCCCTAGCAATCCGTATCAACGGACCCAGTGAAGGGATAATTCCTTCAACTTCGATCTTCTCCAATTGCAACAAATCGAGGTTGGCATTCAAAGCCAGATCTTGGCGCGAGATGC
>CAYGIQ010000175.1:0-5311 GCA_964349885.1 uncultured Prolixibacteraceae bacterium
CTATTATGTTTTAAACCAGCCATCCATATCCGATTTTGAATTCGACATGCGGCTAAAAGAGTTGGAAAAGCTCGAGCATGACAATCCCCAGTTTTTCGATCCCGCCTCTCCTACCCAGCGTGTAGGCAGCGACCATAATACAGAGTTTGTTCAGGTTGCACATCGGTTTCCGATGCTTTCGCTCTCCAATACCTACACCCGCGAGGAGCTAATAGAATTCGACCGCCGGATACAGAAAGAGATTGAATCGGAGGTGGAATATGTCTGTGAAATCAAATTCGACGGAACCTCCATCTCATTAACCTACGAGAACGGACTGCTGACTCAGGCAATTACGCGGGGCGATGGTGAGCGGGGCGACGATGTTACCGCCAATGTAAAAACCATTGCCTCGGTGCCTTTGAGGCTGAGAGGGCACAACTATCCCAGAAAATTTGAGATCAGGGGGGAGATTCTAATGCCCTACAGTGTTTTTGAAAGCCTCAACCAGCAAAGAGAGGCAATGGGTGAACCACTTTTCGCCAATCCACGCAACGCTGCGGCCGGCACCCTCAAACTTCAAAATTCCTCAATGGTTGCCAGCCGGCGGCTCGATGCCTATTTTTATGCAGTACTGGGCGATGGAGACAACACTACCTCCCATTTCAATAAATTGGAGCGCGCCCGCGAATGGGGCTTTAAAGTTTCTGATGCTACCCAACGCTGTGGTTCACTCGAAGTAGTAAACCAATTCCTTGATCATTGGGAGAGCGCCCGCCATGAACTTCCGGTGGCCACCGATGGTGCCGTTATCAAGGTCAATTCGCTGCAGCAACAAGAGCTGCTTGGTTTTACCGCAAAATCGCCCCGATGGGCAGTTGCCTATAAATTTAAAGCAGAACAGGCGATTACAACCCTTTTATCGGTCGACTATCAGGTAGGACGTACCGGTGCCGTTACTCCGGTGGCCAACCTTGAAGCGGTTCAACTCGCAGGCACACGGGTAAAACGAGCATCGCTGCACAATGCCGATATCATTGCGAACCTCGACCTACACCTAGGCGACAAAGTATATGTAGAGAAGGGGGGTGAGATTATCCCCAAAATTACCGGAGTTGATACCGCACAGCGTCATCCCCTGGCACAAGGTGTAACGTTTGTTGAAAACTGTCCTGAGTGCCACTCTCCCCTCAGGCGCTCGGAGGGGGAGGCCGCCCATTACTGCGCGAACGATACTGGCTGTGAACCACAGATTAAAGGCAAAATTGAACATTTTATTTCAAGGCGGGCCATGAATATCGATGGACTGGGTAGCGAAACCGTGGAGCTACTTTACAGAAACAACCTGGTGCGCAACCCGGCCGATCTGTTTTACCTTACTGCAGATCAGTTGGTTCCGCTAGAGCGTTTGGGAGAAAAGTCGGCCGAAAGAATTCTTCGCAGCCTCGAAAACGCCAAATCAGTCCCATTTAATCGGGTGTTGTTTGCCTTGGGCATCCGGTTTGTAGGGGAAACCGTTGCCAAGAATCTGGCCGCTTCAGCAGGCAGTATAGACCGGCTTATGTCGATGGGCACAGAAGCCATGTTGGCTATCGACGAGATTGGAGAGAGAATAGCCCAAAGCGTAAATGAGTACTTTGCAGTTCCGGCTCACCAAACGCTCATTGAACGATTGCGGCAATGCGGAATTCAGCTGGAACAGGAAAAAGGCAGTGAGCCCATATCGGAGCGATTAAGCGGACTAACCATCGTTATCTCAGGAACATTCGTGCACCATTCGCGTGATGAACTAAAACAGATGATAGAACTTAACGGGGGTAAAAGTGCCGGATCGATTTCTAAAAGTACCAGCTATGTATTGGCGGGCGAAAATATGGGACCCAGCAAACTCGAAAAGGCCCGACAGCTTAAAGTTCCTTTGCTCACAGAAGAGGCATTTCTTGCCATGCTGAAAGAATAAGTCAGCGCATTTCAAAAAGCATAGTAACCGTACAGCAAATTTACCGATTATACACCCTTACCTTTAAAAATTGACAATGAAAAAAAGCATTCTGTTTGTCTGTCTTGGCAACATTTGCCGTTCGCCCGCAGCCGAAGCAGTATTTGCCGCAGCGGTTGAACGGGAAGGCCTTTCCGAAGTGTTCGATATCGATTCGGCAGGTACAGGAGGTTGGCATGTCGGCAGTGAGGCCGATCCGCGGATGCGAAAGCATGCTTCGAAAAGGGGGATTAAGGTTACCAGCATCGCCAGGAAATTCAACCCCGAAAACGATTTCAATCGTTTCGACCTCATTGTTGCGATGGACGACGAAAATGTTGACAACTTGCAACGGATGGCGCGCAGCAAAAATGACCGAGTAAAAATCAGAAAAATGACCGATTTCAGGCGGAAGTACCAATTCGAAGAGGTTCCCGATCCATACTATGGTGGCGATGAAGGATTTGAGTTGGTACTCGACCTACTGGAAGATGCCGGCGAAGGACTGCTTGAAGAACTAAGAGTTTGATAGAGAGTACTCTCATTCGTTGTTGAAATGATATAGGAACGTGGCGATACAGTCGTACGCAGGTTTCTTAACCCCTTCTATCTCGAGCAGAATTTTCACCTGAATTTTGGCAATCCCCCTCAGGTTTGCAATCGATTCGAGGGAAACCCGGCTGCGAACCCTGCTATTTACCACCACCGGATGGTTAAATCGCAACTTCTCGATGCCGTAATTTACCACCATCTTTACATTGTGCACCTCTACTATAGAGAACCACAAATGGGTAAGCAACGAAAGGGTAAGATAGCCGTGTGCGATGGTGTTTTGATAGGGAGACTCAATCGCGGCGCGGTCAGGATCAACATGGATCCACTGATAGTCGATCGTTGCCTCGGCAAATTTATTAATTTGCTCCTGGGTAATGGTAATGTAATCTGATACACCTATCTCCTGACCCAGCAGTACCGCAAAATCTTCGTAATTGTTGATGATCCTTTTGGACATAATCTGCAATTTTTACAAACAGCTGTTTGTTTTCACGACAAATATATCTGAATTTGTCGCCACGCTTTCTTATTAGATGCATTCATTTGTGGCAATTCGATGATTTAAGCCTTCTGTTGGTAAATTTCCGACTCAAATATTCAAAAATCGAATTGCAGAGTACAACCTGGCGCTAAATTCTGCATTTTTGCAGCCTCAATTCCACCATGAAAGAGGTTTACAGATCCACAACATTTTTGGCAATTTTAGCCACTTGGCTTTGGTCGACGGCTTTTGCCGTGGTCAAAATCGGACTCGAATACCAGTCACCCCTGCAGTTTGCAGGTCTGCGGTTTATGCTTGCCGGTTTATTCGTATTTTTGGCCTTTCACAGACCAGCCACGTTTGTCAATGAAGTAAAACTCCATTGGCGTTTTATTGCATTGATTGCTTTTTACCAGGTGATCTGGCAATACTCCTTTTTTTATCTCGGAATCAATCTAATTCCAGGGGCATTGGGAGCAATGCTAGTGGGGTCATCTCCACTTTTCATTGCTATGGTTGCGCACTTCACCATGCAGACAGACCGTCTTTCTCCATTAAAAACAGCAAGTATTCTGGTTGGGGTAGCTGGCATCGCCATCATCACCATTGGAAGACAATCGGTGGAACTTAAAGGCCAGTGGGAGTGGTTGGGAATTCTATTGCTGGTAACCAACAATATTTTGTCAGGCTACTCTAACGTCCTGATTTCCAAATCCAAAAAATCCATCAACCCCCTAATATTAAGCTCCGCTTCGATGTTTTCGGGTGGATTGGTACTCTTTATTATTTCGGTACCGGTAGAAGGCCTTGCCAGTGGCCCTTTTCCCCTACCCTATTTTCTCTCACTGGGATGGCTCTCGTTTCTATCGGCCGCAGCCATATCGATTTGGTATGTACTGTTAGCAAGGCCGGGAGTTAAAGTATCGGTGCTCAACTCATGGAAGTTTTTAATACCGGTGTCTGGTGCATGGCTCAGCTGGGTATTGCTTCCAGGCGAAAAACCCGACACCACCCAAATTGCCGGAATGGCAGTAATTGCCCTCGCGCTCGTATTGCTGGGCAAGGCCAACCACCGCCAAACCGTAACACCAAGGGTTTAATACAACAAATGCCCTATATCAGGCGCTTTTGGCTTCGTGTCCCTGGCAACCCTCAACATATTCAGCAATAATCTGCTTAACCTGCTGTGGTGATACTCTTCCATAAACCTTTTCACCCACCATTACCACTGGGGCCAAACCGCAGGCACCAACGCATCGTAAACAGCTGAGTGAAAACTTTCCATCGGCCGATGGCTGACCTACCTCGATCTTAAGTTGACGCTTAAATTCGGCGAGCACCTGTTCGGCACCCCTAACGTAACAGGCAGTACCCATACAGATAGAAATGGGAAACTCCCCTTTGGGAATCATGGTAAAGTAACTGTAGAAAGTCACTACTCCGTAAACCTTCGCCAGCGACATATTCAATTCCTGAGCAATCAACTCCTGCACTTCTGGTGGAAGGTAGCCCAATTTTTCCTGCACTCCATGCAGTACATTGATCAATTCTCCCTCAGCATTTCCAAACCGGGCACATACCTCCTTAATGGTTTTTATGGCGTTCTCCGATAACTTTATCTTTGGCATAATAGTGAATTTTTATGTGAATGGTCAACTTCTGTCGAAATACTTTGTGTGCAGTAGTTCGTGTGCCTTATGGCTCATTGGAGACCCCAAGAACTCTTCGTAAAGCTTCTTAATGTGGGGATTTAGGTGCGACTTTCTGATCGATTTTCCACTATCCTCTCGGTAGATGGCCAGCTGACGCTTCTTAATGATTTCGGCCCTTCCATGGTGGTAAGGCTGGCCACCACCCCCAATACATCCGCCCGGGCACGACATAATTTCGATGGCATGAAACTGACTCTTTCCAGCTCTGATGTCCTCCAGCAGCTTGCGTGCATTTCCCAATCCATGGGCAATACCTATATGAATAGGCAAACCGTTAAAATCGATGGTCGCCTCGCGGATGCCTTCCATACCCCTCAATTCGTGGAAATCGAGCTTCGGCAGCTCCAAACCAGTAAAAACTTCATAGGCAGTGCGCATGGCAGCCTCAATTACACCTCCAGTGGTTCCGAATATTACCCCAGCCCCGGTTGATTCGCCCAATGGTTGATCGTATTCCTCGTTGGGCAACGTATTAAAATTGATGTTGGAGATTTTAATAAGGGAGGCAAGTTCCCGTGTGGTAAGGGCATAATCGACATCGGGGTTTCCATTTACGGAGAACTCGTCGCGCTCACATTCATATTTTTTGGCAACACAGGGCATAAT
>CAYGIQ010000176.1:0-2736 GCA_964349885.1 uncultured Prolixibacteraceae bacterium
CAAATTGACACAGTATGAAAGGTGTTGCATACAATAATTTTTATTTCTGGTTTTATTATTTCGGCTCAAAACCCGGGACCGTTCGTTAAGTTGTTGTATGCTGTATAAGATATAAGACAAAAAGGTCCCGGAACTCCCGGGACTTTTTTTGTTGTAAAAGTCAAATGTATGAAAGTAACCATAGTCGGGCTGGGTTTAATAGGAGGTTCAATCGCCAGGGATTTGCGAAGCACCGGCTTTGCCACATCAATCACTGGAGTCGAGACCAATCCGGAACATGCTGAAGAGGCTGTTCGGTTGGGCATTGCCGAAAGGTGCGGTGAACTCCAAGAGGCAGTCTCTCAAGCCGATCTGGTAGTATTGTCTACCCCGGTTGATATTGCCATACACCTACTTCCGCAGATTCTCGACAGCATTGGAATGCATACCACTGTAACAGACATGGGGTCTGCTAAGCGAGCCCTGGTGGCTTCCGTTGCAAAGCATTCCCATCGGAGGAACTATGTACCGGCACATCCGATGGCAGGTACTGAAAACTCAGGCCCTGCTGCGGCCATCGACCATCTCTTTCAAGGTAAAATTGCCATTGTATGCGACCAGGAGCAGAGTGGACCTCAGCATCTGGCGCTGGTAGAAAAAATGTTCCAGGCACTGGGAATGAACATTGCCTATATGTCGTCTGACGAACAAGACCACTCAACCGCATACGTATCGCATCTACCGCATGCCGTCGCGTTTGCACTTGCCAATGCTGTGCTCGACAAAGCCGACCGAAGCATCATCTTTGATCTGGCGAGTGGAGGCTTCAATTCTACAGTTAGGCTGGCCAAAAGTTCGGTATCAATGTGGCAGCCTATTTTTGAGCAAAACGGCGACTACCTGGTGGAGTCGCTTAATGTTTACATTCGGCACCTTGAAAAGTTACGCGATGCAGTGGCCAACCAAAATACCAAGGAGATTGGTGCACTCATTACCAACGCAAACCAAATTAGGGGTATTCTCGAAAAGCAGCAATCTCGGCTGCGAAAAAATGAAGAAAGAATCATCAAATTTTACACCAAATAATATGGAAAAAAGACTGAACATTAAGGCAATCAATTCTTGGTTGCCCAAACTCAATAACCCGTTGTTAATTTCGGGTCCCTGTAGTCTGGAGAGTGAGGAGCAAGCACTGGCAACTGCAAGGTTGCTCGCGCGCGACCCTAGGGTTTTTATCTTTCGAGGAGGTGTTTGGAAGCCCAGAACCCGACCCGGATCATTTGAAGGAGTGGGATCGATAGGCCTCGAATGGCTGAGAAAAGTGAGAGAGGAGACCGGACTTCCAGTGGGCACCGAAGTGGCCAATGCCCAACACACCGAAGAAGCCTTAAAGGCTGGCCTCGATGTTGTGTGGATAGGTGCCCGATCTACCACCAGTCCCTTTGTGGTGCAGGAAATTGCTGATGTAGTAAGGGGAACCGATGCGGTGGTAATGATCAAAAATCCAGTTAACCCCGATGTGCAGCTTTGGATGGGGGCTATCGAGCGCATCTATCAGGCTGGAATCAGCAATATAGTAGCCATTCACCGTGGTTTTACACCCTTCCGCGAAACCAAATACCGAAACTACCCCAACTGGAAAACAGTAATAGAACTTCGGCGAATGATGCCCGAGGTGCCCATTATTTGCGACCCCAGCCATATAGCAGGCAAACGCGAATATCTGTTTGAAGTGTCGCAGAAGGCCTTCGATATGGGTCTCGACGGTTTGATGCTGGAATCGCACATCGACCCGTCATGTGCCTTGAGTGATAAGGAGCAGCAGCTTACTCCCGATGATTTGTCGACCCTGCTCGACCGACTGATTATACGTCATGAACATGCCAATAATCCACTTTTCGAAAATCAACTCGAGGTGCTTCGAAATCGGATCGATGCTATGGATCGGGAGCTTCTCGAGGTGCTCTCTTCACGAATGGATATAGTGCGTGAAATTGGTCGATACAAAAAGGAGCACAACGTTACTGCCCTGCAAATCAATCGCTGGTCTCAGTTAATGGAAGACCGTGTTGGGCTGGCACAGAAACTCAATCTTAACAAAACTTTTACCCAGATTCTGTTTCAACTAATCCATGAAGATTCTGTAAGAATGCAGACAGAGATCATGGATGCCGACAACTGATGTAGCATATTCTTCAACAATAACCCGCAGGTTCCATCACCCTGCGCTTAAAAATTAAAAAAATGAGCAACGAACTGCTTTGGCTGATCGAGATCATCGCCAACTTTTTATTGATAATACTTGCCTATAGGCTTTTTGGCAAGTGGGGGCTGATACTTTGGATTCCGGTATCGGTTATCCTCGCCAACATTCAGGTGGTTCAAACCATCTCCCTTTTTGGTTTCTCGGCTACCCTCGGTAACGTAGTGTACGCCACTTCGTTTCTGGTTACAGATATTCTTTCGGAAAATTATGGGCGAAAAGAGGCCGGAAAGGCGGTTTGGATAGGTTTTTTTAGCCTCATCAGCATGACCCTGCTGATGAATCTTACGCTGTTATTCTCCCCGCTTGCCGGAGATGAATTTTCTGCTGTAACCCACGAATCGCTGCACACCATATTTAGCCTAATGCCACGCATCGCATTTGCAAGCTTAGCGGCCTATCTGCTTTCGCAGCGACACGACGTTTGGGCGTTCCATTTTTGGAAAGATCGATTCCCGGCCCATCACCATTTGTGGATTCGGAACAACCTGAGT
>CAYGIQ010000176.1:2746-5307 GCA_964349885.1 uncultured Prolixibacteraceae bacterium
GAGTACCGCAGTTTCACAGCTAATTGATAGTGCCATTTTTGTTGTTGTGGCATTTTGGGGCGTTTTTGAAACCACAATTTTGGGCGAAATATTCATCACTACCTATTTGCTTAAGCTGGTTGTTGCCGCTTCAGACACGCCATTTGTCTATTGGGCAAAATCGATCTATAAAAAGGATAAGTTTCTTTTTAACAACCAAGATTAACGCCTGAGCGAACAGCTGTGCTTTTACTTGAGGTTCTCCTCAAAGAGTTTATAGATTCGCCTATATTCATCGATCCAGCTAGAAGGCTCCGCAAATGCGTGCGATTCAACTGGGTAAATTGCCAGTTCCCAATTCTCTTTTCCCAATTCGATAAGCCGCTGTGTTAGTCGGACGATATCCTGAAACTGGACATTGTCGTCGACCATGCCATGACACATCAGTAAGGCCCCCTTTAGGCCATGGGCATAATAGATTGGAGAACTGCGCACATAGGCTATGCTGTCGAGCACCGGTGTGTTCAATATATTTGAAGTGTAACCGTGGTTGTAATGTGCCCAATCGGTAACCGACCGCAATGCGGCGCCTGCAGCAAAAACATCGGGGTGCAGGAACATGGCCATCAGGGTAATAAATCCACCGTACGAACCTCCATAGATGCCAATCTTATGAGACGCTATGCCCTGGGTTTCTACCAGCCAGGCAGCACCATCCACATGATCACTCAAATCTTTTCCTCCCATATGCCTGTATATACCAGTCCGCCAGTCGCGACCATAGCCGGCGCTGCCCCTGAAATCGATATCGAGAACGGTGTACCCGTTGTCAACCAGTAGATTGTGAAACATATACTCTCTGAAGTAACTGCTCCACCACTGGTGAGCATTTTGAAGGTATCCTGCTCCATGAACAAAAATCACCGCAGGCCCCTGCTCCAAAGGGAGATCGGGTCGATAGAGCCTTGCGTGTACCTCTGCACCATCGGATGCAGTATAGGTAACGAACTCCGGAACCCGCCATGGGTAGGCCGTAAATTCGGGGGTTAACGATCTGGTAATCTGTCGCACTTTGCCCCCCGGTTTGTTTTCCTGTAAGTAGACCTCCCAGGGTTCGTTGGCCTTTGAATGTCTAATGGCCAACCATTTTTCATCGGGAGAAAGGAGAACTTCGTTGCCACCATCCATGGTGGTGATTTGAACCGGTTCTCCTCCCTGTACCGGAATTTTGTAAAAATGTCGAATTCCCGGATGCATAAGGTTGGCTGTGAAGTAAAAGTGACGGCCATTGGCCGATAGCTGAGGAGCATAAACTTCCCAGTTGCCCGTGGTGAGTTGATTTTTGAATCCGGTTTTGACGTTTTGGGAAATAAGATGGGAATAGCCACTCTCCTCCGATTGAAACCAAACAGACTCATGGTCATGTAACCAACCCGCCGAACCACTGAATCCACTGATTCCCGGTCCGGCGATCCATGCTTCATCCCGCTGGCGATCCAATGACGTGAGCATTCCGTCGGAGGGGTCCAAGATACAAATCCAGCGATCTTTGTTGTCGTGCGAACGGGCAATAACCAATGCTTTATCCTCCAAGTGGTTCCAGATGGGCGCAGAGAAATTAACCTTTCGTGGTTCACTTTGTTTTGTATCGGTAAAGCGTTCGGGGTAATCGCTCAAAAAATCGGGCAAATCGGTTATTCCCGGGAGTTGATCGCTCTTAACCTCAATCGACTTTTTCTCCACGGTGTCGAAAACCCACAACCTGACGACGGGCTGCGGCGAACCAACTTTTGTGCGGGCTGTTTGCTCATTGGTGTAACCCGTTGTGGTGACAAAATGGGTAACGGATGTGGGTTGTGTGGCAACATTTTCGGAAGTTGTATATGCAATAAAGCGTTCGCTGGGACTTATGGAGATACTTAACGGCCTCTCTCTACCCATTGCAATTCTTGGGATCGATGCCCCGGCCATACGCTCTAATTGGCGTTCTTGGGCTTTTTCAATAGCATGGCGCTCCCTTAAAACATCAAAAAGCTCTGATTGCTGGTCGCGAAGCCAGTCAGACTGAGCATTCGCTGACCGGTTGCCCTGAGCATCGTTGGCAGTAAAAAGGGTCAGCTGTCGTAAGGTACCACTCGAAACATCGACCGAATAAAGATTTTGTTGGTGTACAAAGGTAATCAGCCGGTCACCGGAACTAAACCCTGCCCCCGATATTGGATGGGCCAAACTGGTAAGAAGTCGCTCACGTTTGGTCCGGGTGTTGAAAAGGTATATATTTCCCTCCCTGACAAAACCAGCCAGCGATCTGTCGAAGTTATAAAATAGCGGTGCCGGCTGCCTTCCCGGGGGATCAACAGCCACGGGCTCTGGCATTGTAATGCCTATTTTATAAAGGGATGCGAGGGTGTCTCCATTTGGGTTCCAGTCGAAATAGAGTGCTTCGCTTCCACTGTTCCAGCGAAGATTCGAGGGCTCGGTGCCACGATACAACTCGCTGCGCTGCATAATGGTCTCGATATTTAACGGACTCTTGTTGGCAATTTGAGCCGTTGTAAAATTTGAGAGGCAGAAAATAGATG
>CAYGIQ010000177.1:0-5245 GCA_964349885.1 uncultured Prolixibacteraceae bacterium
CCCCTTGTTTCATAGGGATGGGGAGTTAATTGCCGGGAGTAAACAAACACCAGATCACTGTACTTTTTGAGCATTGGCAACCCCTCAATCAGACACGCATAGGTGGCGCGGCTAAAATTTTGCAGTAAGAAATTGTTTCGGCTATCCTGCTCGACACCCATATCAACCAAAAGCAGTCGGGAGGGGGGAAGTGTAGATAAAACCGGATGCAGCTTCCGATTGTCGATGTTCATTATAAGGTAGCTGTTGTATCGTCCGGCTGCATTCCAAATAAGCTGTTCAAAGACCTTTGTATTGTAGTGATGAAATAGAAGATCGACGGAATAGCGCTGGGGAAGATTCTTTCGGAACGAGCGGTAAAGTTGTTCCTTGAAAGCGCTGAAGTCATCGAGCAGCATAAATACTTTCTGCGATCGAGAGGCAACAAAGTAACCTTTGCCCGGAACAGCCTCCACCAACGAAAGGTGGATAAGCTGCTGGTAGCCCTTAACCACCGTATCACGGGAGAAACCGGCGGTGCGCGACAATTCGTTTACCGAAGGCAATTTATCGCCCGAGCGGTAGAATCCAGTAGCAACAGCTTCCCGCACTGCATCGATAAGCGACTGCAGTTTGGTAGTACCTGGTTTTTCGGTGATGGTTAAAGCTTTGTTGCTCATTAAAAAAAGAGGGCAACAGGATAGGCATTGTGGATTGCAGCTGCCTCCTGTTGCCACATATTATATATCAGGTTCAACGGTAAACCGGACCGTAGGTCTCACAGGCCTTGTAATCGGCTGCCTCTTTTTCCGAACCAAATGCATTCCATGCACTTGGCCTAAAGATTTCCTCCTCGGCAACGTTGTGCATACAAACCGGAATGCGCAACATCGCAGCGAGGGTTATGAGGTCGGCTCCAATATGTCCATAGCTAATTGCACCGTGGTTAGAACCCCAGTTTGCCATCACTGAATATACATCCTTGAATGGACCTGTTCCGGTTAGACGGGGCACAAACCAGGTCGTTGGCCATGTTGGATCTGTTCGGCGATCGAGCACCTGATGAATCGCATCGTCGAGCACAGCAGTATAGCCTTCGGCAATCTGTAAAACCGGCCCGAGTCCTTTTACCAGGTTGATACGCGACATGGTAACGGGCATTTCACCCGAAGTTTTGAATTGGGTAGAGTAACCACCCCCCCTGAAATATTCACGGTTGGCCGCACAGAACCTAGTATTTTGCAGATGCATCTCTACTTCATCAGAGGTAATCTCCCAAAAAGGTTTGAGTGCAGGTCTTCCCTCCCTGTCGCGCTGATGTGCAGTAGCATCGAGGGCGGTAGGACCGGAATTGATCAAATGGATAACACCCTGGCTGGCAATGCCGGTTAGCTCTTTACCTGTAACCCGTTTCACGGAATCGGGGCTCCAATAGGTTCTGACATCGCTAAAAATCTGAGCAGTATTTGTGAGAAGGTGACCAAAAAGCATGGGGGCCGCATTCAAACTATCGTTTTCGGTTGCAAATACAAATGCTTCACGAATACCATTCCAATCGAACGAAGAGCACAAAATCGCTTCGGTAAAGTCACCATTTGGATAATAATCCGTCCACTGGCGTTGACCCTGAAATCCGCCGGCAATGGCATTGCGGCCAAATGCCTCTTCTCCAAAGCCCATCTCTTTCAAACGTGGGTTACCAATCATAAGGTCACGCATAATGAGCGTCATCTTTACCACAATCTCCCACTCCCAATCCTTTCTGGCACGGTCGCCCTGATTGGCCGGTTTGTTGATATCTTCGCCTTCAATACAGTTCGCTTTGGTCCAGACCATAGCCTTTTCGTACTCCACACTGTCGTAGATACCTTGTTCCAATCTTCTGATTACCTCTGTCATATCCACAAATTCGGTACGCATCCCTAGATAATCCTGAAAAAAATCGGGGTTTACCATTGAGCCGGCAATGCCCATGGAGGTATATCCCAACGATAAGTAGGTTTTCCCTTTCATCTGAGCAACAGCCAATGCTGCCCTCGTAAACCGTAAGATTTTCTCCTTTACATCTTCCGGGATGGAGTTGTCGCCGGCATCCTTTACCTCATTGCCATAAATACCGAAAGCGGGCAATCCCTTTTGGGTATACCCGGCAAGTGCTGCAGCCAGATAAACTGCTCCGGGCCTTTCTGATCCATTGAAACCCCAAATGGCTTTGGGTACCATAGAATTGGTATCCATAACCTCGGTTCCATAACACCAGCAAGGTGTAACGGTTAAAGAGACTCCAACCCCTTCGCGTTCAAATTTATCGGCACATAGCGCTGCCTCTGCCACCCCACCAATGGTGGTGTCGGCAATCACACACTCTACCCGCTCACCACCAGGGAAACGGATGTTCTCCGAAATAAGTTGGGCCGCTGCCCTGGCCATCTCCATGGTCTGCTTCTCGAGTGACTCACGGACGCCCCTTTCCCTACCGTCGATGACCGGCCTGATACCTACTTTTGGCAACCTGCCTATTAATCTATTCATGCTAAACTACTTTAAAAGTGATGTATTACAGATTTCAACCAGCCCAACTGTTACGTACTGTGCTGCATTGCAATGTAGAGATTATTTTAGAAATTCACAATTGGGGGTGAACAATTTTGCTAATTTTGGGGCTGTAACCTTGCTTCTATGAAAATCTTAAAGATGAAACTGCACTGGCAGATTTTGATTGCTCTAGTGCTGGCAATATTGATCGGATATTTTATACCTACTCTGGTCCAGTATCTTACTTGGATGGGAACCCTCTTTTTGCGGGGTCTAAAGATGGTCATTGTTCCTCTGATATTTGCCTCCATAGTGAGCGGGGTTACCAGTATTGGCAGCGGTAAAAGCCTCGGTCGCATAGGCTTTAAAACCATGCTATATTATTCGGTTACCAGTATGCTGGCCATTTTAACCGGTCTGGTGCTGGTAAACATCATTCGACCGGGCGTTGGAGTTGACATGGGATTTGCCGAAAGTGTAACCAACCTGCCTACAGGGTCTGGCAAGATTGGGGATCTGCTGATCCGAATGATCCCGGAGAACATCCTTGATTCCATGGCGCGGGGTGATATCCTACCCATCATTTTCTTTGCCATTCTGTTTGGATTCTTCATATCTCAGACCCCCGAAGATTATCGTAAGCCTCTAACCAACTTTTTCGAAGGACTGTTTGAGGTTATGATGCGGGTTACCATGTTCATCATTAGATTTACTCCCTTGGGGATTTTGGGTATTGTCTCTACAGAAGTTGTGCGCAATGCCGATAAGTTGTCAAATATTGCCGGAAGCATGGCCATTTACATGCTTACAGTTGCCATCGGTCTTGCCATTCACGCAACGATAACCCTGCCGTTGATCCTTAAATTTCTTGCAAAAGCCAATCCTGTAGCCCACTTCAAAAATATGGCTACCCCCTTGCTAACTGCCTTTTCTACGGTTTCATCAAGTGCTACATTACCGCTGACGCTTGAAGCGGTTGAACACAAGAGTGGTGTTTCGAACAAAATCACCAGTTTCACCCTGCCGCTGGGTGCTACCATCAATATGGACGGCACTGCCCTGTACGAATGTGTGGCGGCCATTTTTATCGCTCAAGCGTATGGCATAGAGTTAACGGTGGTGCAGCAGGTCATCATTGTTGTAACTGCCCTTCTAGCCTCAATAGGTGCAGCAGGAATCCCAATGGCCGGATTGGTTATGATTACGGTAGTATTGACTGCCGCCAATTTACCATTAGAAGGGGTTGGGTTGATTATTGCGGTCGATTTACTTCTGGATATGATGCGTACCTCTGTAAATGTATGGAGCGATTCATGTTGTGCGGTAACCATCGCTAAATCGGAGGGAGAGGCTACACTGGTGTAGACCTTTCTATACGAAAACCATCGCCTTGACTACGCCATCGGCATATTGTGAAACCATATCGAAGGCTACCGGAGTTTTGCGCAGCTGAAAATAGTGGGTTACCATCTGCTTAAGGTTCACCTTCCTTTCAGACACCAATCGAATGGATTCATCCATCGCCTCATTTTGGCGCCGAACATTGATCACAGTAATCTCCTTTCGACGCATTAGGTCCATATTAAACCGGTAGTGTGCATCGGGGGGAATCCCTACAAGTACCAGTTTGCCCCCAGGTATGAGAACATTCAGCGCATTATCGATGGCAGACTGTGAACCACTGGCCTCAAAAACAACATCCAATCCATTGGGTGCAATTTTAGAAACTTTTGACGCAACGTCAATGCCATCGGGATTCAATACCCAAGAAGCCCCCATTTCAGAAGCCTTTTCCAGTCGATACTGAAGGGGATCTAGTATGCCAACTTGGCCCACGCCGTCGACCATAAGTTTGAGAAAGATGCTAAGGCCTATGGGACCGGCACCGAATATGGCCACACGCTGTCCGGCCTCTATTGCACCAGCAAGCCTGACCGCATACACCCCAATCGAAAAGGGTTCAAGCAAGGCAGCCTCTTCTGCATCCATCAGGTCGGTTACCCGATAACAGCAGAAATCAGGCATAACGAGATACTCGGTTAAACACCCCTCAAGTTGATCTGGGCATCCCAGAAACCGATTGTTCAAACAGGTATGTGGTCGCCCGGCATCGCATTGCTGACACGCTCCACAGCTAACCGCCGGATCGATGGCTACAAGATCGCCGGGCTCTAGTCCTTTAACTTTCGGTCCAACTGCAACCACCTGGCCCGAGCACTCATGGCCAACTACAAACGGATAAGAGACAACCTGACTCCCTATCCTTCCATCGGTGTAGTAATGAATGTCGGAACCACAAACCCCAATATATTTAATTCGGATCAATACATCGTTTTGGGAAGCGAGTTGCGGCATTGGGCGCTCAACAACCGCCATCTTGCAAAGTCCTGTTAATGCAAGTGCTTGCATAGCCATATTTTTTGTTCAATAATAAACATAAAGCGTCGATATATGCTCCAATCCATTACTAATCAAACTTGTTGATGTTGGTAATTTAACAATTAACGAGAAATATAGAGCATGGAAAAGAACCCAGCTTGAGCCAAATTCTTTAAACATAATTCCGCTTGCGGGAGTTGCAAAAGCGCATCCATTTGGGGTGAGGACAGCAAGCTTATTATTCAAATATTGAACAACTATACCCCTAATGATCAGAATGTTTTAAAACATTAGACGGAATTTTTCAGATAGACAAGTACCTTCAATTGCACTATGCAACAATCATTTAAGC
>CAYGIQ010000178.1:0-5135 GCA_964349885.1 uncultured Prolixibacteraceae bacterium
ATATAGGTCAAGCTGGATACTGTCGGGTTCAAGATAGTTGTTATTGAGCAGGTTCAGGGTTACGCTTCTTTATTTCGCTTGAAATTATCCAAAATGGCTTGCCATCCGGCTCTCTGGAAATCGACAGGATTTTCAAATTCAGGATCGAAGGTTAACGATGCTTCAATTCCTCCGCTGGTTGTTTCGAGGGCAACTGTGGCCATCTGGCCGCCAAATTTCCAAGTAAATCGTTTACTTACTTCGATCTCGAGATAAGTGGCATCAAAATCAAATCCATAGCTCCCGTATTATGCTTCAATACGGGCACAATAACGCCCCCCCCCCGCAGGTCGTTAACGGCTGTTGGACAATGCCAGGAGGGATGAGCAAAATTCTATTGGGTAATATGTAGGGGTTGGGTATATCCCTTCCACGTTTTTTGCTGATGGGCTGCCACGATGGCGCTAGTTTTAATTTTTCCCATTCTGTTCAATAACCGGTTTGAATTCTCTCTCTGCTCAATATTCTTTCGACCGGGTGTCTGGTGGGGGAGTGTGCCGGTTTTCCCGACATCAGTGGTACACTGCGGAGAGATCGATGGTTGTCTCCTCACTGGCGATGATGAGCAAAAAATCGCTGCCCCAACCATAAGACCATGGTTTAAACTCATAAGGAGTCTTGGTTTCAAAGTTTCCTATGGATAGCAGTGTGCCGCTTCTGGGATTAAACCAATATGCGATAACTTTTCCCGCATTCATTTCTGTTAAATCTATCTTTAATGGTGAGCCAGTTGGCGTATATGCCATAATAAGATTTTTGTCTTCACTGATGGAAGATAGCATATAGGATTCATTTTCAGGATTATCATTTAATATTAAAGATTGGTTTAGCTCCATAGCGTGCCACGGTATAGCCGTGAATATTTCTTTCATGAATTTCATTTGAGACGAACCGGGCAGTTCGAGCGCTACCTTCCAGTCGGTCCTTGCATTCAAATTAGGCTCTTTGGTGATATCGTACATCTGCCAAATGTCGTTGCAACCATAAGTATAGCCTGCAGCACCTGCCAGCATAGTCCAGTAGGCAGAAACCCTAACGTCGGCATCATCAAGCCAGCCATGATGGTTGTCTTCCCAGAATCTATCCATGATGTTTTCGTACCGCGCTTCTCCGTTGATTATTGGTCGTTTGGTTCCAGATTTCTTAATCTCAAGAACATAATTGTATTCTTTTGCTAATCTACTATGACCACTTTGAAACATATCAATGTCAAGCCAAGTATCGTCGTTAAAAAACTCAGATGCTTTTTTCCCACCTACTGGGTGATAGGTAATTAAATGGCGGTTGTCGTATTCTCGAATACCCTTTGCCATAGCACGCACAATCAAATAATGTGCTTCATTTTCGGGAGCCCTATCGCCTCCAAGAATCCAAATGATGTTATTGTTTGACAGATATCTTTTTGCCAACAGCTCTCCAAATTTCTCTGCATTTTTTGGATTAAATATTTCAGGACCGACTCCCCATTTCTGATTAAACTTATCTCCCCACGTAGGCAAAAGCCCGACATATAACCCAAGTTGTGCCGCCCTTTCTACAACATAGTCAACAATTTCAAAGTAACGCTCATTTAAATTTTCAGGGTCATTGTTGTGCAAAGGCTTATCTCCATAAGCATTAGGCGTATTCAATCCATCAAGTTCAGCAAGAACAACGGTTTGAATAACGGTAAATCCTTTGCTGGCCCTATCGGTAAGGTAAAAATCAATCTCCTCTTTTGTTAATCGGTGAATCAGTTCCCAGGCTGTACCTCCTAACCAAAAAAAGGGTTTATTATCCTGCGATACCACATATTTGCGATTTTCTGAAATTTTCAACAAAGGCATTTCTTGTCCTTTCGCAGAGATTATTAAGAATCCCAACGCTAAAATCAACAATTTACTTTTCATGAGGATTTCAATTTATAGGTTTGGTATCGGCTGGGGCTAACCACTCTGAGGCGTTTTGGTTAACTGCATACTCTCTGCAAGTTATGAATTTTAATTGTGCACAGTTGCACCTATCAGGTTGCCCAATGCAAAAACTGTGATGAGAATTGTACCGTCGGTGTTAGGTTTTCGCAATCTTTATATATCGAGCTTTTTTAGGTGGTATTTAATTTTATTGTTTTCTATTCCCTTACTAAAGACTAAAGAATCATCAATCGTAATCAAATGAATTTTATAGGCTCCAGGCAAAGGCATTCTTGTGTCGCATCGGAACCCCGGGAACTTATAACCATCAAGCGTAAAGGTTATTATGTCATCAACCCTATTAAAACTTCCTGTTGTTAGGCAACCCATATCTTTTTGGTACACTACACCTCCCGATGGCCATTCTTCGTATGTTTTATTTGAAATGGTGATTGAGCACCAGTAGTTTCTATTGTCTAAAACAAAATGTCCCAAATAATGACCATCCGAGATGCTATTCTTTTCTAGTATTGATGTAGCGTCGTTATCAGTTGGTTGCTCATCAGATTTAACACACCCTAAGCATAGAATTAACAGGGACAAGGAGAGCAGTAGGTTTTTCATTTTGCCATATGTAACCTAGATAGGATTTTAGATACAGAGAAGGTTTGTTTCTTAGAGGAACTATGAACTTAACGCCCTAAGCGTTGTATTGAAAGTTTTCAAGAGAATGTGGGTTTGTTCAATACAAAGGTAAACAACTTCGAGCTGTTGTGTTTGAATTGGTAAGGGAAAAGTTTGCATTACACCGATTTGAACTATGCTGCCCTTGGTTGCGTAAACTGAACGCTGTACTGTTTTTTGGGAGCCTACCGTGTCATGTTGATGCATTCAAAAAACGTTTTCATATTCCTTTGGGTTTATTTACAAGTTTAAAGACTTCCATTACAAATATCATCGGTACTGCTAAGGCCAATATATACAGCCATTCGTTAAAAGTAACGGGTTCTACGCGCAATATTTTTTGCATAAATGGAATTTGCATACTAAGAATATGGATACCTTGAGCAGCCAAAACCCCAAATACAAGGATGATATTTCTCTTTAAAGGCACTTTAAATGCCGAAACTCTTTCGGACCGACAATTAAAAGCATGGAAGTTTTGCATAAATACCATAAGTAACAAGATAAGGTTGCGTGCGTGTATTTCCTCCATTTGGGTGTATGTGTTTAAATAATACCACATTCCAGAGACTATGAGCCCCATGGTTGCACCCGATACAATGGTTTGGTTGATCATTAGGGGGTTGAATATTTTTTCGGAGGGCTTGCGTGGAGGCCTTTTCATTGCACCTGGTTCTCCAGCTTCAAAAGCAAGGGCAACATCCTGTATTCCATTGGTAACCAAATTCAACCATAACAATTGTACGGCGAGCAGTGGCAGTGGCAACCCTGCAAAGATCGATGCCAGAAACAGGATAATTTCAGCCGCTCCTGTTGAAATTAACAGGTAAATTACTTTACGCACATTGTCGAATGCAAAGCGGCCTTCTTCAACGCCCGCCACAATAGACGAAAAGTTGTCGTCAACCACAATCATGGAACCAACCTCTTTGGCTACATCGGTACCGGAGCCCATTGCCACACCAATATTGGCACGTTTAAGTGCAGGGGCATCATTTACGCCATCGCCTGTTACAGCAACAAATTCACCATCACGAATCAAAACATCTACAATTTCTAACTTTTGAGAGGGCGAAACTCTTGCGAAAACAGTGGTTGATGCCACTAATTCTTCAAAAGCAGGGCTATCATGCGCCCCTGCTTCGGCGAGCATTTGCCCGGTTACCACCGAGGTACCATCAATGGCTATTCCTAATTCTCGCGCTATGGTGCCGGCGGTCCCGGGATGGTCGCCGGTTATCATGATTACCTTTATTCCAGCATCCCGACATTGCTCAACCGATTCTTCAGCTTCCGGTCTTAATGGGTCAATAAAACCAACAAGTCCGTAATAGGTTAATGCTGGAATATCTTCATTCTTATAAGTTTCCTTTTTTTCATATTCTTTGTATTCACCACTTGCAAATGCCAACACCCGATAGCCACCTTTAGCCAAATCGCCAGCATCTTTCAGTATTTTTTCTTTATCAATTTCTGTAATCTCGCTATTAACCGACATGGTTGTACAAAAATCAAGTATGGTCTCCACAGCGCCTTTTGTTCCAATGAAAACCGCGTCTTTTAGATTGTAAAAGGATGCAGAGAATTTTCGCTCCGATTCGTACGGGATTTTTCCAAGCGGCTTTTCATCTGCCAGCCATTTCTCGGGTTGTACGCCAAGCTTGAAACTCATACCCAACAGCGCAACATCCATTGCATCGCCGTGATACGACCATTCATCATTTTCATGGGTTAATGAAGCCTCGTTGGCAAAAACAGCTATTCGGGCAATTTTTGCAATATCATTATTTTCAGACACCTCTATTGTTTTTTCTTGCGAATCAACAACTTTACCATCGCCATTATAACCTTGACCTTCAATAGTGTAGCGACTACTGTTGGCTAGCTGTATAATCTTTGCCGTTTGTTCGTTAACGGTAAGTGTACCCGTTTTGTCGCTGGCAATTAAGGTGCAACTGCCCAAACTCTCGACCGATGTTAGTTTCCGGACAATTACATTTCGCTTTGCCATTCGTTTAGCAGCAATAGATAATGCTACCGTTAAGGCTACAGGCAAACCTTCGGGAATGGCAGAAACAGCCAATGCTACAACAAAGAAGAATATAGCGGTGAAATCCAACCCCTGCAATCGGAGTACAATTCCTAAAAAAACACTTAGGACAATAATGAAGATGCTGATTTGCCTAATGAATTTATCCATGCGTTGCACCAATGGTGGTTTTGCTGAAGCCGATTCGGAAACATCTTGTGAGATTTTACCCACTTGAGTATCTCGACCTGTGCAAACTACCACCCCCACGCCCCGTCCTTTCAATACCGTTGCACCGGCAAAAGCCATGTTGGTTCTTTCGGCAACGCCAAGGTTTTCCTGCAATATAGCAGTCTGTTTTTTGGCTGCCGTGGATTCTCCGGTTAGAAAACTCTCGTCAATTTCTAATCCCGATACTTCAAGCAACCGCATATCTGCCGGTACTTTCATGCCCGATTCGAGTAGTACGATATCGCCCGGTACAAGTTCTT
>CAYGIQ010000179.1:0-5127 GCA_964349885.1 uncultured Prolixibacteraceae bacterium
ATTTAATTAGGATAAAATTGCGAATTTAATCCTTACAATTGATTATTCTTGGACAAATTTTTCGATCACATGGGCAAAAGCGTCCTCCTCATTCGAAGGTACAAGCACGTATTGTTTTTTAATGATTTCAGGTGCATTGTTGGTTACGAAGGCATGAGCTGTAAATTCCAGCAAATCGATATCGTTATAGTCGTTTCCAATTCCGAGCGTCTGTCTGGGGTCGATACCCAGCAAATTGCATAAATGCAGCACACCGTTACCCTTGGAGACATCTTTATGGAAAATTTCGAGCCAAATATAGTTGGTATGCAAAGGTGAAGAGGAGCGAATTACCCTGGCCATAGGACATAATTGCTCAATGTACGTTTTCATTTTCAAAAAACGGATTTCGTCGAAGGGTATTACCACAAGAAACTGACAGATATCCGAATCTATTTCACCACCGGCCGGAAGTTCGTATGCCCTTGAGTTATGGAAAGCAAAATAGCGCTCAAACTCATGGCAAATCTCAGAACCACGATAGTACCAAAGCTTATGGTTGAAGGGCACCGGCCAGAATGCATGGAAATTAAGATCTTCGGCCATAAAATAGCGAATCAGCTTCAGAGCAGATTCTTTGGGGAGATTTTGCCCAAAAATATGCGCCTCTTTTTGCTTATCGAAAACCCCAGCACCCGATGAAAATACGTAATAATCGAATGGGACTTCTTGGGGAATTACCTCATGGATTTTAAAAAGATTTCGGCCTGTGGCGGCTACGGTAACCACTCCCCTGTCTCGCAATTGCTGCAACGCCTCCAAATTGGCACTGCTTATGGTTTTGTCGTCGCGCAGAAAGGTTCCATCGAGATCTGTGGCAACCAAATGTATTCCTCTCATTCGGTAAATTTTTACATTGAGCATTTTTAGCTATTGCAGCAACTGATATGTGCTTGACTGCACCGGAATGTTCAAGCTTGGGAGGACCTTCTCAAGAAGAATTCCTTCGGCCTGATGGTGCTGATATCCAAAAGTTGCTCTTACGCCCATTGAAATAAAGTGAACAGCGCGGTCTATGGCAATGGGCAGACTGTCGCCCTGCAGAAGCGCACCACACAAAATGGAAGCAAAGGCATCGCCCGTGCCTGGATAGTTGGCGGGCAAATAATCGCAGGTAATTTTCCACATACGATCGTCGCTCTGGTTGTATGCGAGTACTGCTGTTTTTCCGGGCAGAAAAGGTTCGGGAACGCTGGTAATTATTACAACTTCGGGCCCCATTTTTGCCAATTTTCGAGTCCATTCCATCAACACATCAATGTCGACATCCGGAGAATACGGTTCACCCAAAAGCAAGGCTGCTTCGGTAAGGTTGGGGGTTATTATGTGGGCGTCTCCAATGAGACTTCGCATTCCCAAAACCATGGCATTGTCGAACGATGCATACAGTTTGCCATTGTCGCCAAGCACAGGATCGACCAACACAAACTGATCGGGCTGTGCAAAATCGCGAATAAACTGCTGCACAATTCCAACCTGCTTGGGAGAACCCAGGTAACCTGAATAAATGGCATCGAACGACAGCTTAAGGCTGCGCCAATGGGCGATCATTCCTTCTAGTTCATCGGTCAAATCGACAAAATGGACACCGCGAAAACCGCTGTGCGACGAAAGAACTGCTGTTGGCAACGGACAAACCTGAACGCCCATATTGGAGAGTATGGGGATTACTACCGTCAACGAAGCCCGGCCATAGCCACTGAGATCGTGGATGGCTGCCACTTTACGTACAAAGTTTTTATTGAGCATAGCAAAATTTTCATTGCGGTAAAGATAACACTTTATGCCGTGCTGTTGTGCCGTAATTTGGCTTGGGGGATTTCAAACATCGCAGTTATTTCGTTCCAATTCTTATTGAAAAAATCTGTTGGTTAACCGCAATGGGAAGATCAGTATTCGTATTGTCTGATTGTTAGTCGATTGCTAACTAGGAGGAAATTGTAATTAAATCGCAAGTCAAATACCAATAGGATGGCAACGAAACTCCTCACCCAATGATTTGGTTGCATGAAAAGATTTCAAAAATAACTTAGTGTGATTCTGTTATCTTTGTGGTCTGATAAATTTAAAGCTATGAAGATTGGCCTGATTGGTTATGGAAAGATGGGCAAGGAGATTGAAAAGATTGCCATTGAGCGGGGACATGATATTCCCGTTATCATCGACTTAAACAACCTTACGGAATTTACGCCAGAAAATATTTCTATGTGCGATGTGGTGATTGAGTTTACCATACCGGAATCGGCGGTGCAAAACTATCTTACCTGCTTTAAAGCTGGAGTTCCGGTTGTAAGCGGTACCACCGGATGGATGCACCAAAGGGAATTTGTTTACGAAAAATGTAAGCAGGTAGATGGTACCTTTTTTCACACCACCAATTTTTCGGTAGGCGTTAATCTCTTCTTTGAACTTAACCGGAGACTCGCATCGCTTATGGTCAAACACAGCCGGTATAAGCCGTCGATGCACGAGATTCATCATATTCACAAACTCGATGCCCCAAGTGGCACCGCTCTCACCCTGGCTGAGGATCTGGTGCAGATTCTACCTGATATTGAGGGTTGGGCGTTATCGCCCGCTGAAGATTTCAAGCAAGTGCCTATTGTCTCGGAGCGAACCGGTGAAGTGCCGGGTACGCACATCGTCACCTACAGTTCGGAGGTCGACACCATCGAAATTTCTCATGCTGCCCACAATCGCAAAGGATTTGCCCTTGGGGCTGTGCTGGCGGCCGAATTTAGTCTCACCAACAAGGGAATTCTTACAATGAAAGATTTACTTAAATTTTAAAACAACATGAACAGTATACTTTCAAACAAATGGTTCAAATTTGGCAGCGCAGCCTTTCTCTATTTACTTTGGGTTATTTGGCTGAGCAACTATTGGTGGTTAATAGGATTACCCATAATTTTCGATATATATATTACAGAAAAGGTCCATTGGGCTTTCTGGAAGAAAAAAAATCCTCCCAACGGCAGGCAAACCAAACTTGTAGAATGGATTGATGCAATAATCTTTGCCGTAATAGCAGCCAGTTTTATCCGAATGTTTTTTATTGAGGCCTATACGATACCTACCTCATCGATGGAAAAATCGCTGTTGGTTGGCGACTACCTGTTTGTGAGTAAAACGGCCTATGGTCCCAAAACACCTAATTCCCCATTATCGTTTCCGTTTGTGCACAATACCATGCCTTTTTCGGCCACCAAAAAATCCTATTCAGAGCTTTGGCGGCAGTCGTACAAACGTTTACCGGGTTGGGGGAAAATCAAAAACGACGATGTGGTGGTTTTTCATTTTCCGGAGGGTGATACGGTTGCCCTGCGCATGCAAAATCAAAGCTATTATCAGTTGGTCAGATCGTATGGGCGCGAACGCGTTTGGAACGACGAGCGCAGTTTTGGGAATGTTATTTCCCGGCCAGTCGATAAGCGGGAAAATTATATTAAGCGTTGCGTGGGGATACCCGGCGACTTGATTGAAATTAGGGATGGACTTTTGTTCGTGAACGAAAAGGCTCAGGAGCATAAGAAAGGTTATCAATACAACCATCTGGTAAAAACCACGGCAACCCTGAATCCCAGATCACTCGATCGGCTTGGATTGGCCAACGACGACCGACAGGCTTATTCGAACAACCAATACATATTTCCGCTGACTGCAGGGATGGTTAACGAGTTGAAAACTTTTAGCAATGTTACCGACATAGAACAAATAATGGATGCTCGCGACCGTTGGGATCCCAACAGCTTTCCTGCCGACCGACGTTTCCCATGGAATGTTGATAATTTCGGACCACTTCAAATCCCAGCCAAAGGATCTACTGTTGGGTTAACCGTCGACAATCTGCCTTTGTACGACCGCATCATTCGCGTGTATGAGGGAAATGAATTGGAAGTTGTAGAAGATCGAATTTTGATTAACGGAGTTGAGGCCAGCAGCTATACCTTCGCGATGGACTATTACTGGATGATGGGAGACAACCGTCACAATTCGGCCGACTCGCGGTACTGGGGATTTGTGCCCGAAGATCATATTGTAGGCAAAGCATCGTTTATCTGGCTTTCGCTCGATAAAGACCGCTCGTTGCCATCTAATATTCGTCTAAAACGACTTTTTTCTGTAATTCGATAATGTTCCTGATCCTCAAACGAGGACGCAAAAACCCAGTTTACTGTAAGTTACACCTTGTAAATTAGCAACCATGAAAGAGGAAAAAAGAAACGGAGTGAATTTCCAACTTGTAATGTTGTTGATTCTGGCCATCTTACTGGTAATATTTACATTGCAAAATTCTGAGAGTGTATCGCTTAAACTATTCTTCTGGCCGGTAAAAGTGCCACTTGTTTTGCTGATTCTGGCAAGTATGCTGTTGGGGTACCTGCTTCCCCACTTCTCCTATTTGCCGAGGATATGGTCGCTTAAACGTGAACTTTCGAGAGCCCGAAAGCGTGTCGAAGAGCGCAATTCCAACACGGAAAACCGCTGGCAGGATGACGATCCTGAAGGTATGACTTTCGACGATTTGGACCGTGATAGGAATGAATAGCGTGCGATGCGTATTGAACCTGCTCCAACCTTCGACTTTCAAGATAAAATCATACTGCCGGTAGCATACTTTGGCTCAGTTTATTATTTCTCGCTCTTGGCCCGCTACAGCAGTATTTTTCTTGAAGATAGCGAGAGTTACCTAAGACAAACCCTACGCAACCGAACGGAAATTTTATCGGCCAATGGACAACAGAATTTGGTGATTCCTGTAGAGAGAGGTCGTAGCAGTGCACAACCGATAAAAGAGGTTCGGATTGCCTACCATACGCCGTGGCAAAAGAATCATTGGCGAACCCTGGTGTCGGCCTATCAAAATTCACCCTACTTTGAACATTATGAGACCGATGTTCAAGTTTTTTTTCACCGTAAATTCAACTTCCTGTTCGATCTCAACATTGAAATTACCCAGTTGATGTTGTCCCTTTTCCAAATCTCCCACTCCATTCAGTATACAGAAAAGTTTGAGTATCCATATGGATCTCCTGGCGATTTGCGCTATACATCATGGCCCATACGTGAAAAGGCTCCATTCGACAT
>CAYGIQ010000180.1:0-2298 GCA_964349885.1 uncultured Prolixibacteraceae bacterium
GTACTATCCCCGGCAGTATCCTGTAATCCCATTCAATTTTCTCCGCCGTGTCCTCTGGTATGTCCAAAATGAGAAACCCAAAATCAACCTTGTTACTGCATTGGCGGCTCCCGTACTTATCCCCCAGACCTTGCAGGGAGGGTAGAATAAAGCCATATCGCCCGTCCTGTTCGGTCTGTAAGTGATAATGGACATGACCACGAATCACAATATCCGCCATTGGTTCAACATCATCCATCGCCCAAAAAGCGTTCGCGTCAAGCTCCTTCAAAAGCGGTGTCGCCCGTCCGTGGTGTACGGATGAGCTTGAAATCTTGTGTTTGACATCCAGGTTGTGCCCGTTAATCGTGTAAAAACCGTGACCATGGAAGGCGCAATCAATGCCATCGGACAAGTAAAGATCGACTATTCGCTGTTCAAGGTCTTCGTCGGCCCCGGAATGATAGGGCGTGTTGTGAGATAGAAAACCTTCTGATATGTAAGTTTTAGTAGATGTGCTTAAACCCCACACGGTTTGTTTCCCGTCTGGGTAAATTTCTACAATCCGAGTATCATCCTTTAGTAAACCGCGAATGTTCCCCATTTTGGATATATCAAAGTTGTCGAGCAATCGCTTAGGACGGATTTCCCCTAGAAATTGTAGCTTTTTTGCGATACCGCCCGTAATAGATACAGTTACGGTATCATTACGATAATCGTGTTTAATTATCGTATGCTGGACACCCTTTAGATTTAGATACTCAATAGCCTTGTCAAGCATAGCATTGGGAATCTGTACCGCCGTCAACGTGAAATTCATTTCTGGTTCTCCACCACGGTCATTGCGCCGTTTTAATCTTTGACTAAGGCAACCCTCACCGTCAAAAAAACCAGATAAATAACCACCTTCATAAGAATTATCCGTTTCCCACACCGGAAGAAAACGAGGGAATAATAAAGGCATGTACTGAGTATATCCGCCCTTCTTTCTTTTTGGATCGATATATTGAGAATAAGTCGCTATATCGTAAAGTTCTTTGATCGTCCTCCACCGTCGCCCATTTGGGCCGCTTCCGTTTTTCCCCGATCGGATAAGAAATGGGTGATCGGGCGTGGCTGTGATGCTTGTCCCATCAGATAGGCGCATCGTGTAAACATCTGATTCAAATGGCTGATTGTTTGTTACAACTCCCTCCCTCCAATTGCGTCGATTGCTATGCTCTTGATAGTCTTCGTCAAACGCTAAAATTTTATCACCTGGGACCAACTCTTCAACTGGAACCCAACGCAAATTAGATGTTAATACCCTATGACCGGCGGTTAGACATCCGGCTATTATCCGCACTTTCGGGGCTTCTACGATCCGGAAAGCGTCAAAGGCAATCCGCGTTTGCATCATCCTGTCTGCTGTGATTAGCTCTGACCCTCCCGACCTATACCCTTTGCCGTCGATCAGATCCCCGTTAAGGATTGCAATGTCATAGGGTTTGAACTTCTCGACCTCTTCTTTGAACCACGCCCAGAGCATGAACTGTAATTTTTCCCATTTGCTATCGCCCCGCGACTGATACGGAGTGGGCGTTAATCCTACACGATGACCACAATGACTATCAGATGCTACAAATACCCGCTTAAAGTTCCGCTTCATTAGCCCTCCAGCGCATCGTTGATTAACTGTTTCGCATCGTCAATGGCCCTATTTTGTAGGAGCATGGCCGATTGAATCAGCGCCATGTAATACCGCCTATTCTCTGATTTAAGGTCATCGACTATTTTCCGGTATTCCCGCAGTGCTTCGGCTAGTTCACTCATTCTATTTCCCCCAACGCATCTTTCGCGATCTTGATAAGGACATAGGGCAGATGGCTTGTTAACCCGATTTCTGGGAAAGACGGGTCTGCAATCGCCTCTAACGCTGCCTTATACCTATCCCGTTCTTCCCTGATGTTTGCCAATTCCGCTGCCGTGTTACAGGCGAACATATCCATTCCGATTGTCATATCCCCTCCTTGTACCGCTCCAGATGCAGGATTGCCGCCGCAATATAGTTGATGGCCCCGTTCAATTCGGTGATTGCCATTTCGCGGTTGAGGCGGGTTGTCTCGTAGATTTTTTTGACAGCCTGCCCCAAAGTAAATCCGCACGGGCTTTGTTCCAACCGTTTATCGATCTCGCATATCTGTTGCGATTCAAATGTCTCGTCGTCTGCGTGTCGTTCGGCCCCCTTCCCTACCGCGGCCTGATCCATCGCCTCATGTAAAACGCGGTGTAGTGACTCGTAACCCGTTACAACCGCGTATTCCTGGTGCATGTCTTTGG
>CAYGIQ010000180.1:2398-4991 GCA_964349885.1 uncultured Prolixibacteraceae bacterium
CGGTGTAGTGACTCGTAACCCGTTACAACCGCGTATTCCTGGTGCATGTCTTTGGTCAACCCAACCTCCAACTCTTTGTACAGCTCGCTTTCTTGCATGTCGGCCTCCTTAGAAGGGTACGTCTTCTTGCTGGTCAAGGGCTGGCATATATTCACGGCCTGTAAGTTCCTTTAGCATCCAAAGGGCCACTTCAATCGCCTTTGCTTTATCTCCGAGCTTCACGCTTACGGGGGCAGTCTTGTCGCCAGTGCCCTTCTTGAATTCACGTTTACAGAAGTTCGGGCGGAAATCACCCTCGCGGCCTTCCCAACCCTCGATCAATTTCATTCCGTATGTTCCCGAATCCTCTAAGTTTACTGCCGTGTACTGGTCAACCTGCTTCATTTTTTATCTCCAATCTGATATGGGCTTAATATTCGACCCGTTAATTAGTTTGTAGCGGATAGTCTTCCCGTTGGGATTGTTCCCATGATCCCGCCACGCCTTCGCTTTAACGATCTTCGCAATGTTGCTTTGATCATCCTTATCCAAGCTGACATACAACCTGGGCTTTTCTAAGGTTCCTTCACCACCACGGCCAATGTCACTGCCTGATTTTTTTTGAAGGGCAATAATACAGATACCCTCTTTCAGCTTTTCGTGAATTTGTCGGATCATCCCCGAAACAAGGTAAAAATTGTCACTAATTTCCAGGTAATCAATGATGTAGATCGCTTTCTCAGCATCAACGATCTGGTGATGTTCTGACGACCGTTCTATCGGGGTGAATCTCCAAGATTTCAGAGGAACATCGTCAAACAGACCTAGCCGCATTCTCATTTCAGTTGGCCCCATTTCAGAGTTCATGTAATAAATGGGATAATGGCTCATGTTTTCTTTCACCACGTTCAACAGGAAGGCGGTTTTTCCGGCGTTGCTTGCCCCCGCAACCACGATAATGTTCCCTGGGTAAATCTTAACCATGTCGGAAATCCCCAAAGGCAAGTTGACATGAAAGTCGTTGGTCGGAGCATTTAACCAGTCCATTACCTCGTAGTTGCGAATCACTCTCTGGTACACTCCATCCTTACTCCCGACTTTCTCAATGATTCCGGCTTGTTTCAATCTTTGTAACACTTTTCTAACCGCGCCACCGTCCGCCCTTGACACGCTTGACACGCCTTGTCTCAGGCCTGACACGGAGAAGACACCCTCTGACACGCTTATGAATTCTTCAATATCTTCCTTGAGACCGATAGTCCGTTTTTCTTTGCGGGAAAGTGCGCTTTCTATTTTTATTTTTGTCTCTTCTGGGGAGAATGGTGGTTTGCAGTTGTTCGCAAGAATCTCTAATACTCTTCTGGCGTTAGCATCGGTCATGCCGCCGCGTATTAGCGAATTTGCAACGTGGAATAAGCTGGAATCCCGATTCCCCCGGTCAAAGGTGAGTGCATTGCTGTCGTGTTCGTCTTTGTTGGCATGGTTATTGCTATTAGTATATATACCAGTACTGGTATTTAAAAGCTTATATAATAAATTAGTATTAAGATCTTTAATGCTAGTGTCTTTAACATCTAAAACCCATGCATAGGCATTTGGCTTGCCATTGACGGACGGAGGGGCAACCACGTACCCCCCCTCGCCACGAAAGTCAGTTGCGGGAAGTAGATTAGAACCTATCGTGACGTTTTTACCATCAGGGTACTTGTAATAGATATGCAGACCACCAGAGGGAGTGCTAACCATTGGCGTTTCAATTGAATCCCCGATATACTGAATCGTATTCTCTTCACTGTACTCCGGTTTCGCACGATCCAGATCGATGACCAACAATTTTGACAGTTTGCCGGTTACAATTCCGATGTTGTTATTGCCCCCCCCGAACCATGCTTCCAATTCTTGATCGGTGGCATAGCGTTCACGGTAAGGGATTGGCGAGAAATCTTTCGGGGGGATTTTAGAACCTGGGGATAGTGGGATTACCGACCATCCCAAACTCCTGTAATATTTTGCCCATGCTAACGTGTTCATATCTTCCTACCAAACAGGGGTTTTCTTCGGGTTTGCCTTAAACGTGTTGATTGCATTGACCAGGGTTTCAAAGTCGAAACCTACCTCATCCTCTAAGCATGGCAGCTTAATAAATAGCGTGTCATTTTCCGCAGTAAGCACCGCATCGAGCATTATGCACCCGTCCTTGTAGTAACCGAACTCAACAACCATTTTTTTAACCATTATCTTCCTATCCTTTCGCAATATACCGATGGTCGAGGCTGTCCTTGCGCTGCGTTTCTGCATCGTAATTGCCGTCTGTGATGTAGCACTCCCAACAGAGGAACCGGAATCCCGCCGCTACTTTACGGTGACCGCAGCAGGAGCATATTTTATCCTTTGGCAATTCCCGGCAGCTTTTACAGATACGTTCGGCCCTCGGTGTGTTTTTTGGTAACAGTACAGATCGATAGCATTTGATGCAGTGGTAAACGGATGTCTTCGTTTTAGCCCTGCTTTTACGTACCTGGATATTGTCTCGTTCTCTCTGGCACTTTCGATTGTTGCAATATCTGGTTAGCGGGTGATCTGAGTGCGTGATTGGTTCGCCGCAATGGGCGCA
>CAYGIQ010000181.1:0-4966 GCA_964349885.1 uncultured Prolixibacteraceae bacterium
GGATTATGATTGCCGGAATCGCTTTTTCGATGCTCAATGTTGTTCCACTAATCGGCAACCTTATCGCGTTAGTGGCCGGACTCGTATTGTTTGTATTTTGGATCATGAGCCTCATTTGGGCCATCAATGGCGAAATGAAAACCGTGCCCTGGATTGGATCCTATTTTCAGGACTGGTTTAGGTCGCTATAATCCTGCCGACATTCCGACGGGTTTCCATTGTTTAGATCAGAAAGCTGAAGAGATCCGGTTTTTCATTCAGGTACTCATAAACAAAACCGTACGTTTCGAGGCGGTCTATGAGACCTTGGAAATCCTCCTTGTTTTGCAATTCGACTCCTATAACCGCCGGACCATTCTCCCTGCTGGTCTTTTTTCGGTATTCGAAAAAAGTGATGTCGTCGTTTGGGCCCAACACCTGGTCGGTAAAAATCCTTAGGGCTCCAGCTCTTTGTGGGAAGCTGACAATAAAGTAGTGCTTTAAGCCCTCATACAGCAGCGAGCGTTCCTTCATCTCCTCTGTGCGGGTAATGTCGTTGTTGCTCCCCGAAACGATACAAACTACCGTTTTTCCCCTAATCTGTTCGCTGTAAAAATCAAGGGCTGCAATTGCAAGTGCACCGGCTGGCTCAACTACGATGGCATCTTGGTTGTAAAGTTCCAGGATCTTAGTACAAATCTTGCCTTCCGGAACCAATACCATGTGGTCGATGACCTGTCGGCCGATTTCGAAGTTCAGATCACCCACCCTTTGTACAGCAGCGCCATCTACGAATTTATCGATCTCGTCGAGCGAAACCACCTTCCCTGCTTCGAGCGAGCGGGTCATAGAGGGGGCTCCGGTCGGCTCAACTCCAATGATTTGGGTGCTGGAGCTCATCGCTTTTACCCATGCTCCAAGACCCGATATGAGCCCGCCGCCACCCACGGGGACGAACATATAATCGATGGGGACTGAAGCCTGTTCTAAGATTTCCATCCCCACGGTACCCTGTCCTTCGATGATTTGCGGATCGTTGAAGGGGTGTATGAAGCATCGACCCGACGATTGGCTGTCGGCTAGGGCAGCTGCATTCGAAGCGTCGAAGGTGTCGCCGGTAAGGATAATTTCAACGTTCTCTTTGCCAAACATCCTAACCTGGGTTATTTTTTGCTTTGGGGTAGTGGCTGGCATGTAAATCCGTCCATAGATTCCAAGCATTCGGCAGGCAAAGGCAACTCCTTGTGCATGATTGCCGGCACTTGCGCATACAACTCCGGAGGTACATTCGCTGCGACTCAATCCCACTATTTTGTTGTAGGCCCCGCGTAGTTTATAGGAACGCACCGGAAGCAAATCTTCGCGTTTAAGTAGAATGGTCGCTCCGTAACGTTCGCTAAGGTTGAGGTTTTCCTGCAACGGTGAGGCTTCTACCACCCCTTTGAGGTTCATTCTGGCCGCAGCAATATCTTTTATTTGAGGGAAATATCCCATATCCATACTTTTTTGTGAAGGGTAACGCTCAGTAAGGTTTCTTTCTGCTTACTTACCGCAAAGATAGTCTGTTTTAAACTGTTGTTGGGCTTTCTTTTGCGCATCTAATGTATGATTTCCGTGCAACGGCGACCAGCCCGACAACCGACTTTTCGCGTTCACTTTTCCTCCATCAGGTGCCATAGTATTTCCAGCCAACCGCTCAATTTTACATCTATCCATGGTAAAATGGATTGGGTTGTAGCCACACCAAACTGCTGAGAAGTGTTTTTGCTATAGGATCCCTATCAGGGACTAGCATCAAATTCTTTGAAAATAGCGTGCTATCCGTATTGTTCGATCCAGGCCGCAATCCAGTCGCCTACTTCCGATGTTGAAGAGGCCTTTCCTTCAGCGATGTCTTCGGTAACGATACCTTCGATGAGTGAGGCAGAAACGGCACGACGAATGGCTGCTCCCTCCTCCTGAAGGTTGAATGCGTATTCGAACATCATAGCGGCCGAGAGGATGGTGGCAACCGGATTGGCAATGTTCTTTCCGGCTGCTTGCGGGTATGATCCGTGTATGGGTTCGAACACCGATGTGTGAATCCCAATCGATGCCGAAGGCAGCAGACCCAATGATCCGGTAATAACGCTTGCTTCGTCGGTGAGAATGTCGCCGAACATGTTCTCTGTTACCATCACATCGAATTTCCGAGGCCATTGTATAATCTGCATGGCTGCATTGTCCACAAACATATAGTCGGTTTCGATGTCGGGATACTTAGGCGCCATCTCCTGTGCAATTTCTCTCCAAAGCCTCGAACTTTCCAGCACATTTGCTTTATCGACCACCGTAAGCCGCTTGTTTCTTTTGCCTGCGAATTCGTAGGCAAGTTTTAGGATGCGTTCAACCTCGGCGCGGGTGTAAATGCAGGTGTCGAAGGCAGTGTTGCCATTGTCTTTTCTGCCTTTCTCTCCGAAATAGATGCCCCCGGTGAGTTCCCGTATGCAAACAAAATTTGCGCCCTCCACCAGATCGCGTCGCAGGGGCGATTTGTGCAGCAGGCTTTCAAACGTTTCAACCGGACGGATGTTGGCATACAAACCCAATTGCTTCCGCATTCTTAGCAAACCTTGCTCAGGCCGAACTGGTGCTTTGGGATTGTTGTCGAACCGTGGGTCTCCAATCGCACCAAAGAGCACTGCATCCGACTCCATGCAGAGTTGATGGGTAGCCTCGGGATAGGGATCGCCTGTTGCATCGATGGCTACAGCTCCCGTAAGGCCAAAACGGTGTTCAAAGGTATGGTGGTATTTTTTGGCAACCGCAGTTACCACTTTCAAGGCCTGGTCAATGATTTCAGGTCCAATCCCGTCGCCGGGCAATACTGCAATATTCAGGTTCATGGGTAATCTATTTGATATTCGAATTCGGCAGTGCCGAGTTGTAATGAATTAAGGATTGTTGGATGGCTTTGTGGCCTCGTTCTCGATGATGTTGAGCATCTTAACCGTTGCCTTAATGGCCGATGCCGTCTGGTCAGGATCGAGACCACGGGTTTTAAATTCACGGCCATTCTGCCAGGTTATAACGGTTTCTACCAGGGCGTCGGTTTTTCCTCCAGGCGGAATGGTCACTGAATAGTCGACCAGATAGGGAAAGGGCCGGTTTAATTTCTTATAGATTTTACGCAGGGCACGAACAAAGGCATCGTACTGCCCGTCGCCCGATTCCCACTCCTGATAAACCGTATCGGCAATTTCGATGCTAAGAGAAGCTACCGGACGCAGACCCAAGGCATGGGTTACCGAATAGTTGACAAGCTTGATCCGCTCTTCGATCATTTCGCTGCTCAAGACATCGGCAACGATGTAGGGCAAATCTTCGGCGGTTACATTCTCTTTTCTGTCGCCCAATTCGATGATCCGGTCGGTGACTTTCTTCAGAGATTCCGGATCGAGGTCGATGCCCATATCTTCAAGGTTTTTCTTGATGTTGGCTTTCCCTGAAGTTTTACCCAAAGCATACTTGCGCACCCTGCCAAATCGCTCGGGCAGCAACTCATTAAAATAGAGATTGTTTTTATTGTCGCCATCGGCATGTATCCCGCTGCATTGGGTAAATACAAATTCTCCAATCAACGGTTTGTTGGCCGGAATGCGGAGTCCCGAAAAGGATTCAACCACCTTTGAAATGCGGTTGAGCATCCCCTCGCGAACATTCACCTCCATCTTGAGGTGGTCTTTTACGGTGGCAACAACACTCGAAAGTGGCGCATTCCCTGCCCGTTCGCCCAAACCGTTAACGGTGGTGTGAACACAGCGGATGCCTGCCTTGATGGCATGAAAAACATTGGCTATGGCCAGGTCGTAATCGTTGTGCGCATGAAAGTCGAAAGTAACTCCCGGATAGGTCTCAATCATCTCTCTGCAGAAATCATAGGTCTCGTCGGGGTCGAGAATACCGAGGGTATCGGGTAGCATAATCCGTTCTATCGGCTCATTTTTTAGGTTCGATACCATAAAATGGACATAATCTTTGGAGTGACGCATGCCATTCGACCAGTCTTCGAGATAGACGTTCACCGCTATGTTCATTTCACGAGCTTTGGCGACCACTTTCCGAATATCGTTCAGGTGTTCTTCCGGGGTTTTTCTTAGTTGTTCGGTTACATGTTTATAGGAGCCCTTGCAGAGCAGATTAACTACCTGTCCTCCCACATTTTTGATCCAATTCAGCGAGATATCTCCATCCACAAATCCCAAAATTTCGAACCTGTGGCCATACCCCTTGGCATTGGCCCAATCGAGGATTTTGCGGGCTCCCTGAAATTCTCCTTCCGATACCCTGGCCGAAGCAATCTCAATGCGGTCGATGTTCACATCTTCAATCATGATCTTTGCCATGCTCAGCTTTTCAATGTCGCTGAACGATACCCCTGAGGTTTGTTCTCCATCGCGTAGGGTGGTATCCATGATGGTGATGCAGTTCCCGTCGACCGCTACTTTATGTCCAGTCATAACCTTGCTTTTTCAAATTCGGCGATTGTATCTTTTAGCGTAACCAGATAGTCGATGTCATCGAGTCCGTTGATCAGACAATGTTTCTTATAGCTGTTGATTTCGAACCCTTCCGAAGCGCCGGTGGTAAGGTTGGTGAAGGTCTGAGCCTCGAGATCTACCTGGAAATCGGCTAACGGATTGGCGTCTATGGTTTCGAAGAGCTCTTGTAGAAATTTGGGGGTAACCACCACCGGAAGCAAACCGTTGTTAAGGGCGTTGTTCTTGAATATATCGGCGAAAAAGCTGCTCACCACAACCCTTAAACCGTAATCGTAGAGAGCCCAGATGGCGTGTTCGCGGCTCGATCCGCTGCCGAAATTTTTGCCGCCAATCAGAATTTTCCCCGTGTAGGTGGGGTTGTTGAGGACAAAGTCGGCCCGTGGCTGATTGTTTCGGTCGTATCGCCAGTCGCGAAACAGGTTGTCGCCGAAACCTTTCCGTTCAAC
>CAYGIQ010000182.1:0-4924 GCA_964349885.1 uncultured Prolixibacteraceae bacterium
ATAAAAAGGTGGTATATAAAAAAGAGTACAAAAAGTACTGCCAGCATATAGAATGTTAGACTCCAAGCCGTAGGTATATCTCCGGTTTTTTGTTCAAAATAGCCAGCAAAAACAACCAGCAGTCCCTGTCCCGAGAGCATTGCCAATCGGTAAAAGGTATTGCGAATGCCTACAAAGAAAGCCTGATCGTGTTTGGAAAGACCCATCATATAAAAACCATCGGCAGCAATATCGTGCGTAGCCGAGCTAAACGCTAGCAGCCAAAGGAAAGCGAGCGACCAGCGGAAGAAATCGCTACCGGGAAGGGTTAATGCCACTCCGGCTAAGGATGCCCCCACCAGCAGCTGCATCACCACAATCCAGTACCGCTTGGTCTTAAGAATATCTACCAAAGGACTCCACAGCGGTTTAATTACCCATGGAAGGTAGAGCCAGCTGGTGTAGAGTGCAATATCGGTATTCGAAATCCCCATGCGCTTGAACATGATAACCGATACGGTCATAGCCACTACATAGGGCAAACCTTGAGCAAAATAGAGGGAGGGTATCCAAACCCATGGATTTCGTTTCTCTGCTGTTTGTGTCATGCCGTTCGACGTGTTTATACTGGGAAACTGAAATTCTCTGCTTCGCCCGCTGTTATCTTTAGGTATAAGAACCAGCAGGTAGCGAGGCTTAACGTTTGATTGGAATTTGTTTTAAAAATCTGCCGCAAATTAGACAATCTGGTCAAAGAATGGTCATAAAAAAGGTTAAGAATTTAAGCTTTTTTAGTTTAATCCCTCTCTTTGACTGATCCTTACGGGGCAATTTCGTCGGAAACTTCAGAGCAAAAAGTAAAATGTCACTCTATTGGAAGCACAAAAACACAAACGTTCTCAGAAAAAACGAAACATTTGTCGGACTCGAAATTAAACGTAACGACAAAAAATTAGTCATAGAGTTGGTTAAAACCGCTTTTAAATAGGTTGATTTTTCTACAACACGAAACTGCCCGCAAAACTTCAAACCATGCAAAACAGAAAAATTTTACGGCATTTTATTTTGATGGTTGTTTGGGTACTCCCAGCCTTCGCCGCTGCACAATACCCAAAAGCCGAAAGCGAACTCGACAAAAAGGTAATTGAACTCCTTCATGAACAGTCGGGTAGGTGGCGCGACATGAATGTGCCAGTGGGCGACGGCCGGCTGCTATACGATTTGGTATTGGAGGGCAACCATACCCGTGCCCTCGAGATTGGGACATCAACAGGCCATTCAGCCATTTGGATAGCATGGGCCCTGTCTAAAACCAAAGGGAAACTTGTCACCATCGAAATCGACAAGAACCGCTACTTAGCAGCGCAAGCCAATTTTAAGAAAGCTGGGCTTACCGAGTTTATTGATGCCCGGCTGGCCAATGCGCACGAAATGGTCCCGCAGCTGGAGGGTCCTTTCGACTTCGTATTTTGCGATGCCGATAAAGAGTGGTATAAAAACTATTTTGTGGCGGTAGAGAACAAGATGGTAAAAGGAGGCATTTTTGCCGCACACAACACAAACATGCGCACCAGTGATATCCGAACTTTTCTGGACTACGCCCAAAATCACTCCGGATTTACCACTACACTTGCCCCAAACAGCAGATCAGGACTATCGATTTCAAAAAGAAAATAGATAAAGCTTCATGCAGTCTAAAGCCAACGATCTGCAACCTCGTCTGGGATTTTTCCCCATTTACAACATCGTTGTGGCCAATATTATTGGAGCGGGAATTTTCACCACTTCGGGCATTCTAATGGGCAACTTGGGCAATGTGGGTTATCTTTTAATGCTCTGGTTTGCAGGAGGCATTGTTGCCTTGTGTGGAGCCCTCTCCTACAGCGAATTGGGGATTGCTATGCCCCGGGCGGGTGGTGAATACACCTTCTTGTCGCAATTGTTTGGTCCACCACTTGGGTTTCTTTCCGGGTGGGTATCATTCATTGCAGGTTTTTCGGCACCTATTGCAGCTTCGGCCATTGGATTTGGTGAATATTTTTACCGGGCTATGCCTGAAGGGTATGCCCTTCTGCCCGGGATGAATATTTCTGAAATGACCATAAAAAAGGTTCTTGCCATATCGGTAATTTTCCTATTTACCTTTATACATGCCAGGGGAGTAAGCATGGGTGCCAAAATTCAGAACTGGCTTACCATTATGAAAATTGGACTGCTTGTGTTGCTTGTAATTTTTGGATTATGGCTGGGCAAGGGCAACTGGCAGCACTTTTCATTTTCAAATACATTAACACCCAAAAGCTTTGGCGGAATTTCAACACTAGGCCTTGGACTTTTATGGGTAATGTTCGCCTACAGCGGATGGAATGCAGCAACCTACATTGGTTCTGAGGTAAAGAATCCGCGCATCAATCTGCCGAGGGCATTGATCGGAGGAACCCTCACCGTAATGGTGCTTTATCTTGCATTAAACATCTTTTTCATTTACGCCATTCCTCCCAACGAAATGGCCGGGGTTGTTTCGGTGGCGGGACTTGCTGTAAAGCTTGCCTTTGGATTGAATACCGAGATGGTGGTCTCCCTACTAATTTCCTTTGCACTCTTCTCCTCTCTAAGCGCCTACCTGATACTTGGCCCCAGGGTATACTATGCCATGGCCAGCGACGGCCTCTTATTCAGGTCTCTTGCACATGTCTCCAAAAGTTCCGGCGTCCCTTCGCGCGCCATCTTTTTACAGGGAATCATTTCGGCAGTTATGGTAATTTCCGGCACCTTCGAACAGATCTTAACCTATATGGGTGTGGCGCTTGGTCTCTTTCCGATTGTTGCGGTATGGGGTATATTCCGGTTGAGAAAGTTGCACCCCGAGGCAGTTCGCATGCCTGGATTTCCTTTGGTACAAATTATCTTTCTTAGCGCCAGCATTGGCATGTTAACCCTTTCGCTAAAAGAGCGGCCAGTTGAGTCGGCAATTGCAATAGCTACAGTATTGGCTGGAGTTCCGGTCTATTACTTTTTTCGAACGAAGTACAGACGAGATGCTCCCTAAAGGCTCCAGATCTAGGAATACAGCAGAACCCCCTGCCATTCACCCACCCCAATTCTCCCTGTCCAGACTCCGATAATGAATTGCCTCGGAGAGGTGGTATGCTTCTACGCGTCCACTGGCCTCAAGATCGGCAATGGTTCTTGAAACTTTAAGAATGCGATCGTAGGCTCTGGCAGAAAGACCCAGTCGCTCCATGGCATTTTTTATCAAATCACGACTGCTATCGTCGAGATCGGTATAAGCTCTTATCATTTTACTGCTCATCTGGGCGTTGCAGTATACGCCCGGAGTATCGCTAAAGCGCTCCTCCTGAATACGGCGTGCGGCAATTACACGTTCTCTGATGCTATCGCTGAGCTCTGAAGGGGCCGCCTCATCGAGGTGCTTAAATGGAACCGGTACAACTTCGAGATGGATGTCAATCCTGTCGAGCAACGGCCCCGATATTCTGTTTAGGTATTTTTGCACAACCCCTGCCTGACAAACACAATCCTTCTCCGGATGATTATAGTACCCACAGGGGCAGGGATTCATAGAGGCGACCAGCATAAAGGAGGCAGGGTACTCGACCGAAAATTTTGCCCGGGAGATGGTGATGCATCGGTCTTCGAGAGGTTGACGCATTACTTCCAGTACTGTGCGTTTAAACTCAGGCAATTCGTCGAGAAACAATACCCCGTTGTGCGACAAGCTTATTTCGCCAGGCTGCGGGAAATTTCCGCCGCCAACCAGGGCAATGTCCGATATGGTATGATGGGGGCTTCGAAAGGGTCGCTGGCCCATAAGGGAGGTCTCTTGATCGATTTTGCCTGCCACCGAATGAATCTTGGTAGTCTCCAGAGCTTCTTTTAGGGTAAAAGGAGGGAGTATGGTAGGTATTCGCTTGGCCAGCATGGTTTTGCCCGAACCAGGAGGCCCTATCAGGATGATGTTGTGTCCGCCGGCAGCAGCTATCTCCAAAGCCCGCTTTACATTCTCTTGCCCTTTTACATCGGAGAAATCGATGTCGGAGTGCGCACTCCGGGCAAAAAACTCCGACCGCGTGTCTACTACTGTCTGCTCAAGTGCAGCCTCGCCTTTAAAAAAGGCGATAACTTCACTCAGATTTTCAACTCCATAAATTTTAATCCGATCAACCACTGCAGCTTCGCGTGCATTTTGCTTTGGAAGAATGAACCCTTCAAATCCCTCGTTGCGGGCGTTGATGGCTATTGGCAACACCCCTTTTATGGGCTGAAGCGTTCCGTCGAGCGACAGCTCACCCATCATCAAATAGCGGTCGAATTGGTCGGATAGAATTTGTCCGTCGGCCGCCAGAACGGCAATCGCCAATGGAAGATCAAAGGCAGAGCCCTCTTTTCGAATATCGGCTGGAGCCATATTGATCACAATCTTTTGGCGGGGCCATTTGTAGCCAATGATCCGCAAAGCCGACTCAATGCGCTGCTGGCTCTCTTTTACGGCATTGTCGGGTAAACCAACCAAAAGGAATTTTATACCATTGGTTACATCGGCCTCTACGGTTATGGTCACGGCATTAATACCATGCACCGTGCTGGCGAAAATTTTCACAAACATCGTACAGTGTTTTAGGGGTTACAGGGTTAAATGTAGAAAGAATGCCTGAAAATGCAGCGACGGATGTTCAAAATTTACTTCAGAAAGGGAGATGACCAAGATCGAGATTTCCGCCCGACAAGATGATGCCGACCCTGCGTCCCTGCACATCAATTTTGCCCTCAAGAATTGCCCCAAGGGGAACTGCCGCCGAAGGTTCCACAATGATCTTCATGCGTTCCCAAATCATCCGCATGGCTTTTACAATGTTCTCCTCGCTAACCGTAACTACGTCGTCGACCTTCTCGCTGATGATCTGAAAATTGCGCTGCCCCAACG
>CAYGIQ010000183.1:0-4153 GCA_964349885.1 uncultured Prolixibacteraceae bacterium
ATATTTAGCACCGAACAAAAAAGGGGTTTCAGTAATTCAAAAGCGTTATGATTCGGAAATTTTTACCGTTATTGCTCCTGACCATTGCCCTGGTTAGCTCCTATTCGCTTGCTGCGCAAAATCTAGCTCAAGGGATTCGCCTTTACGAAAGCAAACAGTTCGATAGGGCAACAAATGTGTTGGAGCAGGTAAAAAAGGGTGAATCAGCATATGCGGAAAGTCGATACTATTTGGCCCTAATCGCCTTCAACGCTAAAGACCACTCTAAAGCCGAGGACCATCTTAAACAGGCCATAGCTACAAACGACAAAGTGAGCAAATACCATTATGCCATGGCAAACCTGCTGGGCGTTATTGCTCAGAATTCCAATATGATCAGGCAGGCATCTCTTGCATCGCGCATTAAATCGCACCTCGAATCGGCAGTAGCCCTCGATCCCAAAGCCATGGAGCCGGCCTCGCGACTGGTTGGTTTTTATATGGTGGCACCCAAAATTATGGGTGGCGACATAGATAAAGCAAAGCAACTGGCAGCCAATATGTTAAAAATAGATGCTGCCGAAGGACATCGGATCACCGGCTTTATTGCAGACCGGGAGAAGAATTATGCCGAAGCCGAACGCCATTTCAAACTGGCGGTGCAATCCGGTCCCGACAGTCTTAAATATTACGAAGCACTTGGCTCATTTTACAACGGGCAGAAACGCCATGCAGATGCCATGAAAGTGTATGAAAATGCCTTTACCCGATTTCAAGATAAAAACAACCTACTTCTTCAGGCAGGCAGAATGGGGGCACAGGCAGGCAATGTTCATTTTAGCAAGGCCACGGATTATCTCAACCGTTACTTACAGGCACTGCCCAATCGGCAGGATCGTTCGGCCGCAAATGCCCATTACTATCTGGGTTTGATACAGAAGCAGAGCTTAAACAATACCCTCGCAAAAAACCACTTCCAGGAAGCCCTGAAAATTAACCCCGAACATAAGGCAAGTCAGGATGCAATTAAGAATATGAACTAAAAAAGCCGTAAAACAATTACGCTTTCCGGCTTTTTTGTGCATTTATCAATCTGCTGTTACATCTTTATATATCGTAAAAACTCATCGCGTACGTCCCGCTCCTTAAATTTACCGGAGTATTCGGCCGTTAATGTGGTACTATGATCATCTTGAATGCCCCTGCAAGAAACACACATATGCTTGGCGTCAATCACCACCGCTATATCATTGGTGTTGAGTGCACTCTTTAAATCGTTGGCAATTTGCACAGTTAAACGCTCCTGCACTTGCGGCCGGCGGGCAAAGTAGTCGACAATCCGGTTGATTTTGGAGAGTCCGATTACTACGCCGTTGGAGATGTAGCCAACATGCGCCCTTCCAACGATGGGAAGGAAATGGTGTTCGCAGAACGACTGTACCTGAATCTGCTTTTCGACCAGCATTTCACCATACTGAAACTTATTATCAAAGACTGATATTTTAGGCTTGTTGGCAGGATTCAGTCCATAGAAAATCTCCTTTACAAACATTTTGGAAACCCGTCGCGGAGTGCCTTGCAGGCTATCGTCGGTAAGGTCTAAACCAAGCGTATTCAGTATATCACGAAATTTCTCTTCGATTATGAAAATTTTTTCGTCGTCGGTAAGATCGAAAGCATCGGCACGCATAGGAGTTTCAAAAGAGGTGGCTGCGTGCATATCGCCCATGTCTTCATAATGGTTAACGGTATGATGTCCATTGGTGGTCCTTCCATTTTTATAACCGTTGGAGTGTCCGTTACCATTGAGTCCGTTTACAAGTAATTGGTTTTTCATCTGTAAAATTTAAGGTAAAACATACCAAAGAGTCATTTGTTTAAGCTTAATAGATAAAAAACTAAACACCCTGCTCTTTCACTTCCAAAAAACCTTATAATCAGAACAGTAAATAGGTTCACAAAAAAATCAAAATTTCGTTTTGCTTTGCAATCAGACAATTCTTGCAGCAGAATTGGTCGAGAAGGGTAGCATATAATAGAGGCTGCAAAAAGCGCATAACATTCCCTAAAGAAAGGTTGTTAGAATATTAATCGTTCAATCCTGCGCATTTGAGTCCCTGAAAACCATTTCAACCAAATCAATTCAATCGGCTGTGGTTTTCATTAATCACCCTCAATGTGGTATCAAACAGTGTTTGGAAGGATAAGAGCTTCAAAATTACAATCATCTTAATCATTTATTTGCCTTTCCAAACCGCACCGAACCATCGGCAATCATCTGCTGCAACTGCGATAAAAGGGCTTGTTCCTGAGGGTTAATATGCCCATCGGCTGTAGCCACATGAACAATCATCTCGTACTCCTCTGGGGTAATTATATGATCTTCGATGGCTTTCTCGATAAGTTTTCGAAGCCGGGCTGTTTCTTCAATGTTCATGCGCGCAAATTTAAAAAGATGTAATGATTAGCATCCTCACAATGTAACCAATCGGATATCACTTATCAAATTGTATGCTAAACTTTTCGCACCTGAAGAAAAATGCAAACCCAGCTAAGTTTTTTCCATCGGTGGGTGCTGTTAAGGTGCAACAAATAACTACTTTTGCACCACCAAATACCCAAATTATGAAAAAGCAATTTTTTCTTATCGCTTTGTCTGTGTGGGCTTTTGCCTGCAATCCAACCAAAGATACCACCATGAAAAATCCTTTTACCGAAACTTGGGATACTCCCTTTCAAGTACCCCCTTTCGACCGTATACTTTCGGAACACTTTTTGCCAGCCTTCGAAGCAGGAATGGAAGCCCATAACCTCGAAATTGCAGAGATTGCTAGCAACTCCGATGCACCTGATTTTTACAACACCATAGAAGCATTAGAGCAGAGTGGCGAACTTTTATACAAAGTGGCTATGGTCTTCTTCAATGTCCGGGAAGCCCATACCAGCGAGGAGCTCGACAACATTGCCTCTAAGATGGCACCTTTACTGTCGGAACACAACGATGCCATTTTTCTCAATGATTCGCTGTTCAGTAGGGTAAAAATGGTGCATAAAGATCCCACTGCCATCGATCTTGAGCCAGCTAAAGCAAGACTTCTGCACCTCACCTACAAGAGGTTTATCCGCAGTGGAGCCAACCTCCCCGATGCAGCAAAAGAGGAGCTCCGTAAAATAAATTCTAGGCTTGCGCTGCTCGAACTCAATTTCGGTCAGAATATGTTGGCCGAAACCAATGCCTTTCAGCTAATAATCGACGACCAAAACGATTTGGCAGGATTACCGGAATCGGTTACCGCATCTGCCGCAGAAGCAGCCTCAGAAGCCGGACTCGACCAAAAATGGATTTTTACCCTGCACAAACCGTCGTGGCTTCCATTCCTGACCTACGCCGACAACCGCGAACTTCGCGAGAAGCTCTACAAGGCTATGTACAACCGTGGCAACAACAACAACGAACAAGACAACAAAGGAGTCATCAACGAGATGGTTAACCTCCGCCTTCAGAAAGCCCAATTGCTCGGTTATGACACTTGGGCAGCTTATGTACTCGACGACAACATGGCCAAAACACCCAAAACAGTCTATGATTTCTTGACACAGGTTTGGGTGCCCGGGTTGGAGCGCGCCAAGCAGGAAGCGGCGCAAATGCAAAAAATCATAGACCGCCAGGGAGACGGATTTAAGCTCGAAAGCTGGGATTGGTGGTATTACGCCGAGCAAATTCGACGGGAACAGTATGACCTCGATGAAGAACAACTTCGGCCATACTTTGAATTAAACAACGTTCGAAATGGCATATTTACAGTAGCCAATCAGCTATTTGGACTAACCTTCGAACTTATTCCCAACATGCCTTTGTTTCATCCCGATTCTGAAGTATTCGAAGTGAGCGATGTCGACGGCTCCCACATTGGTGTGTTGTACATGGACTATTTTCCCAGACCATCGAAAGCTGGTGGCGCATGGATGACCAGTTATCGGGAACAATACCACGAAAATGGTCGCGACATACGCCCGGTAATTTCAGTAACCTGTAATTTCTCCAGACCCACTGGCGACAAACCAGCGCTGTTGAGCTACGATGAAGTTGAGACCCTTTACCACGAATTTGGTCACGCGCTGCATGGGTTGTTGTCAAATACCCCATACAAGACCCTATCGGGCACCAATGTTT
>CAYGIQ010000183.1:4163-4657 GCA_964349885.1 uncultured Prolixibacteraceae bacterium
CCAATGTTTCGCGCGATTTTGTTGAGTTGCCATCGCAAATTATGGAATATTGGGCCGCTGAACCCGAAGTACTTCGGCAATACGCGCGGCATTACGAAACCGGAGAAGTTATTCCTCAAGAGCTGGTAGACAGGCTTACCAACGCACGCAACTTCAATCAGGGATTTATTACAACTGAGTTTGTAGCAGCGGCCTTGCTTGATATGGATTTTCATACCATTACCAGCACAGACGCAATCGATGTAAACGATTTTGAAAACCGGTCGATGCAAAAAGCGGGTCTCATTTCAGAGATCATACCCCGTTATAAATCCACCTACTTTGCCCATATTTTTTCGGGAGGTTATTCAAGTGGATACTACAGTTATCTTTGGGCAGAAGTGCTCGATGCCGATGCTTTTGAAGCATTTCGTGAGACGGGTAACATCTTCGATGAGAAGGTTGCCACGGCTTTCCGTAAAGAGATTCTTGAAAGAGGAGGCAGCGATGAACCT
>CAYGIQ010000183.1:4667-4876 GCA_964349885.1 uncultured Prolixibacteraceae bacterium
GCACAAAAAGTTCCTTACCAACCAGAAGTCCACCTGCCCAGAAAACAACCTCCATCAACACAAAACTGATGGCAGCGCCGATTACTTTGCTACGTGTTGGCAAGTCGGAGAGCGGGATAATGATGGTTAGAGCAAAAAACACTCCTGAGAACACCATAAGGAAAATGCCGAGTTTGATCTGAAAATTTTTCCGCGCCATAGCTGTAAGT
>CAYGIQ010000184.1:0-4856 GCA_964349885.1 uncultured Prolixibacteraceae bacterium
ATTTTAAGAAGTCGCTTGTAGTTTTAATATATATTGGCGAACTTTGTTGCAACGATTGCAATATGGATTCTCTTTTTACCCGCAGAACGCAGCGCTCAGGTGTTGAGCAAAAGAACATCGGCAATAAAAAGCAGATTGTTCGAACTGTATACTTTTCCGGCCCGGTATCGAGCTCGGAGTTGACGCGCAGTCTGCATTTGAGCACCCCTAAGATCAACAGTCTGCTTCAGGAACTGGTGCGCGGCAGCATTTTGCGGGAACTTGGACCTGGCGATTCCAGTGGCGGAAGAAGACCTGCCATTTTTGGTCTGGTTGAGGAGAGTTTTTATGTGATTGGAATTACCGTCAACATACACCGAACCATTCTGTCGATCTTTAATGCGGCAAACCATGAGGTTAGTGGTCCACACTATTTGGATATTCCCATGCAACGCGACTTTTCACTGATGTTGGAAATTGGTGACTTTTTGAAACAGCTCATTAAAGAGCAAGCCATAGATGTTACCAAAATTATAGGCATAGGAATGGAACTTCCCGGGTTGGCCAACATAGAGATGGGTGAAAATAAAACCTATTTCCCGGGTCTTGATCAGCTGCAATCAAGAATGGAGGAGGTTTTTGGATATCCTGTATTTTTTGACAACGACGCGCGGATTCGTGCATTTGCCGAACAACATTTTGGTTTGGCCCGCGATCGCAAAAATGCTTTGGTGGTGCATGCCGACTGGGGTATTGGCTTGGGGATTATTTTGGGAGGACAACTTTATACAGGGAAGTCTGGCTTTTCAGGAGAATTTGGTCATATTCCCATGATCGAAAACGGAAGCTTATGCCATTGTGGCAAACGGGGCTGTCTTGAGGCAATTGCTTCGGTATCGGCATTAGAACGAATTGCCCGAGCGGGTTTGTATTCGGGCGCTGCCTCCCTGCTTCACAATCTTCTGGAGGGTGATATTGAGCGGGTAAGCGGCAATCTGGTAATGCAAGCGGCAAATTCGGGCGACCAGTTTTCGATATCCCTTTTTGCTGAAATCGGTCAGTGGCTGGGTAAAGGTATCGTATCGCTCATCCAACTTTTTAATCCTGAACTCATCATTATTGGGGGAAAGATGGCCACAGCAAGTCAGTTTCTTGCCGCTCCCATGCACCAGTCGATTGCCCTCCATGCAAACCCCGATATTGCAGTCGATACCGAGATTCTGTTTTCGAACATGGGAGAGAAAGCTGGGACTATAGGAGCAGCCGCCTATGCAATAGATCAATTGGCACAATCAAAATAATTCAAATCATACCAATATGAGCAGAAATTTCTCGAAAGTAGAGCAGGCCTTTTACGCCGAATCGGGCAGTTATAAAATCAGTTCTGTGACCCCCTATCTGTTGGTCGACAACTTTCCCAAGTTGGGATTGCTTTCAGCCTTGAGTTTTCTGGAGTGGGTGGCTGCAAATCCAGAAGGGGTAGTAACACTGCCTAGCGGAAAAACTGCCATGCACTTTATCAGCAACACCCGTATGTTGCTCGAAAATTGGGAGAGCAATAAAGGCCAAAAGCTGCTCGGAGAATATGGTTTGGAAGGTATGGCCAAGCCTAATCTGGGTGGTTTGCATCTGATACAGGCGGGTGAGTTCTATCCCATCAGTTCCAGTCAGCACAACAGTCTGTGGAATTTTATTCAAACCTATTACATCAATCAGCTTGGTTTTGATGCTTCCAAGTCGCTGCTGATCAATTCAGACCAGATAAGTCTCGCCGAGAATCATTCATTTAGCGAAGTGTTTCCCGGGTTTAAAATCGATTTATCGCTGCGCTTTCGTGAGGCCCGAACGGCATTGGAGAAGTTGCAGCAGGATTCCATTTTTCTTATTGACAACTGGTGTGGCGAGTATGAACAGGCTATACGCGACAAGGGGGGCATTGGCTTTTTCCTCGGCAATATAGGGCCCGATGGCCATATTGCTTTCAATACGAGGGGTACGAATCATTATGTGCCCACACGCCTAACAGAGACCAATTTCGAAACACAGGCCGTTACTGCTGGCGACCTTGGTGGTATTGAGGTGTCGAGAAATCGCCTTGTTATTACCATCGGTTTGGGGACGATTGCCTTTAATCCCAACAGCAAGGCGGTTGTATATGCTGCGGGCGAGGCCATCGCTGAGGTGGTAAGGGGATCGGTTGAAAGCAAACCTTCAACGGTTTATCCGGCTACAGCCCTTCAGAAACTGCCCAATGCCAGATTTTACCTTACCAAAGGAGCTGCTGTTAAACTCAAAGACAGCATCCGTAGGTTCTATTTCGATACGCCGTGGAACCACCAAAAGACAGAACGGTCTGTGGTGGAACTTTGTAAAAAAATCAACAAGTTTGGCCCAAAAGTTACCATTGAGGATCTAAAGGCGGATGAATTTTGTGCCCATATTCCAGACCTTAGCGAAAATACGGTACAATCGGTTATCGGCAGTATAACCCAAAAAATTCGGAAAGGAATGGCACGGGAAACCAATCAGGTATTCTACCATACCGGTCCTCACCACGACGATATTATGCTGGGCATTATGCCAGTTACCAATCGTCAGAGCCGCGATGCTTCGAACGAAATGCATTTTTCGGTACTAACATCCGGCTTCACCGCCGTTACCAATGCTTTCCTCCTAGATTTGCTGCGCGACACCCATCAATTGATACGCGACGGAAAGATTGAAATGATCAATTATCCCGACTTTTTCGATACTGGATATCAGTTTAAGTGGGATAAAGATGTCTACCATTACCTCGACAGCATAGCTGCCAAAGACGAAGAGGGAAAGCGGCGGGGTGTATGCCATCGCTTGGTGCGCGCAATGAGTCAAATCTGGAAACTTCAAAACACTGCAGATCTTGAGAATGCCATCGCTGAAACCATCACTGTTTTAGAACAAAGCTACGATGGCGCTAAGAATCCTACTAAAATTCAGTTGGTCAAAGGTATGATCCGCGAATTTGAGGAGGAACTTGTGTGGGCTCATTATGGTATAGCAGTAAAAAACGTGCACCATCTTAGGCTTGGATTTTACCAGGGTGATGCGTTTGGAGGAGGCCCCGACTTGCAGCGCGACGTCATGCCTATTCTAGAGGAGTTTAGAAAATACAGACCTACCGTTATCAGTCTGGTTATGGACCCCGAAGGAAGTGGACCAGATACCCACTATAAAGTACTGCAGGCAACCGCAGCTGCTGTAAAGCTTTGGAATCAGGAGACTGATTTGTCGGGTTTAAAGGTCATTGGATACCGGAATGTTTGGTTCCGTTACAATCCTTGGGATGTTGAGGTGATTGTTCCGGTTTCGATGAATTCGCTGGCTACCCTCGATAAATCGTTTACCGACTGCTATCTAACTCAGGTGAATGCCTCCTTTCCGAGCTACCAGCTCGATGGAAAATTTAGCGATTTAACCCAGCGTGTATGGCTCGAACAACATCAGCAGATTCAGTTTTTGTTGGGTAAGGACTTTTTTTACGAAAACGAACATCCTTTGCTTAGGGCAACCCATGGATTGATCTATATGCGGGAGCTGAATGTGGAGGAGTTTCTGCAGGAGGCAATCTCATTGGGCAAATCGGTGGAAGGACTTTTATAAGCTTTTTCTGAACCTCATTTTCTTTTATAACCTATCGTAGGGTTGGCTGTTTCACCAAAAACTCTATTTTTGGTAACCGTTAGCAATCGATTTAGATATGAGCACTGTTGGTGTAAGCATAGGTAGAGAGGTAATTGTTGCGGCCCGAATTTCTGAAGGTAAGGCCGTGGTCAAAAGCTCTTTGGAAACTCCTTTTGATAGACCTCAGCACGAGGTGCTAAAGGTTTTGTACGATGCAGTGGAAGAGGTGTTTGATTCAGGCGTTACCAACATTGGAATTGGGGTTCCCGGTATGGTTGATCTCTCGGGACAGTCGGAGGTCGAAATTCCCGATTTTCCCGGTTGGGACAGTGTCCCATTGAAAGATTTGGTATCGGAATATTTCAACAAACCAGTTGCTGTCAACAATCTCTCCAACTGCTATGCATGGGGCGAGAAACTTTCTGGAAAGGGCAAGGTCTATGCAAACTTTGTAGGTCTTTGGCTCGATCATCAGGTTTCGGCCGGCATTGTCTTAAACCATGCGCTCTATTCTGGCCAACTAGGCATTGCGGGAGCTTTTGGGCAATTGTATTACCGCGACCGTACCGTCGATGCTTTCACCTCGCGCCAGTACTTCACCGATAAAAACCTCGATTTTCAGTTGGTTGTGAAACGCGCCTCGCTGGGCGATCCGGTCGCGCTCAGGCTGTTAGAGGAGTATGGCATGCATCTTGGAAAAACGGTAGCCAATGTGCTCTATGCATTAGCGCCAGAGGCCATTATTTTAGGTGGTCCTTTAAGCAGTGCCAATCGCTTTTTTGTAGATGTGATTGCCAATTTTTTGGAAGAAAACTTTGCCTACCCACGCTACCTGAACCGACTAATAATTGAAACATCCGAATCTGAAGACATGGCCCTCGTTGGAGCTGCTTCTTTAAACAATCAGGCTTTCTAGCCGATCAATATTGGGGTGAAAAATACGCTACTATTTGATAATGCGGGCTGCTTTTCTCTGGATAATTTGTAGGGTTTTTGAGAAGAAAATTGATCATAATTTGTGTGATTTTTATCTTGTTTTGGACGAATTTGAAAATATTTTCTGTTTTGATGCCAAATATGTCTTTTGGTATTGATTTGACAATAAGCTGACATACAATAGTATAGATTCGAATATACATACATAATATTCTAATATTCCGTAGCCTAAACAAAATTACAATATATTTAACAATATATTGAATGAGATAGGTGCTACT
>CAYGIQ010000185.1:0-4823 GCA_964349885.1 uncultured Prolixibacteraceae bacterium
ATAGCGGCCAATTATTTTGAACGGATGGGGTTTACTTTTCGCTCCAGACGGACAAAGAAAACCATCATCAGCCAAGAGACAAAGAAATAGATAACCGCTACCATAATCAGGGGGAAGAAAGCATCGAAAGTACGACTACGAATAATATCTCCTGCCTTCGTAAGGTCTTGAACCGCAATATAACCAACAACTGAGGTCATCTTCAGCATCGAAATCAGTTCTCCCTGGTAAACAGGCAATACCGAACGGGCTGCCTGCGGCATAACAATGTGGTAAAAGGTTTTCCATTTCGAAAACCCAAGGGCGATGCCGGCCTCACTCTGTCCTTTATCGACCCCCTCAATGCCGGTGCGGAACATTTCGGATACATATGCGGCAAGGTTCATTCCAAAGGCAATGACGGCCACCAACATAGGACTGATATTGACCGAGGCAAATATCACATAGTAGACAATCATCAGGACCACCAGCACAGGGGTACCTCTCATCACAGCAATGTAAACAGCGGAAGCACCTCGCAGAAACGATCTGTGCGACATGCGCATAAAGCAGATGAGTGCGCCCAGAAAGGTTCCAAAAATTGCCGAAAGAAGAGAGACCAGCAGGGTTATTTTAAGTCCGTCGAGGATAAGCAGGTACCGTTTCTCTCTAATGAGATTGTTGTGAAAACTCTCCGCCAGGGTCGCGCCGAAACTCTTCTGCTCCCCACTTTCGGCAGGAAGCGCCGCACCTGTTCTCGACTTTAAAGTCACTGCAGCAGTTCGGAATTCCATATAAGGATCCGAAAAATCAACCTGTTTCTGTCGCTCTTCCGTAATTGCTATGCCATCGGCTATCATATCGACCTTACCGGCTGCCAGTGCTGCCACCAGCGATTCGAAATTCATAGTCACAATCTGCAGGTTCACCTCCTCCTTCTGCGCAAAAGCCTGAAGGAGTTCTATGTCGAAACCCACATACTCCTGATTCATCATCGACACGTAGGGAAGATCATCGATGGCAACACCCAGAATGATTTTCTTTTGGGCCGGTATCTCCGCTATCCGAGGCATCACCGCCTGTTCGGGATCGTTTAAACACCACCTTTTATAGATGGTGTCGTACAAACCCGAACCCTTGGCCTCCGAGAGAAAACGGTTAAACTTGTTGCGAAGAAGCGTATCGCCCTTCTGAAAGCCGTACCCCAGCGGTTTGGTAAGCAGATCATCGGCCAGAATGGCAATTTGCGGATTTTGCCTGATTAGCACGCCCGCAGTCACAGCATCCATCAACACCACATCAATCTTTTGGGTTGTGAGCGAGAGCACCATGTCGGCGGTGCCCGAATAGCGGAAAATCTGAGCAGTAGGATAGGTTACGGCCACAAAGGCATCGTGAATGGTTCCCTCAAACACCCCTACCCTTTTACCATGCAAATCGTTAGCACTGGTCAGTAGAACTGAAGCGCTGTTTTGAGCGCTGTTACTTCTCACCAGAAGCACTTGGGGATTGTCGAAATAGGGTTTCGAAAAGTTGACAGACTTCCTCCGTTCTTCATTCACGGTGAGATCGCAAATAATCATATCGATCTTCCCAGAGGAGAGAGCCGGCAACAGGGCAGCAAACTGCATGTCCTTAAAGATAATCGGCCGACCCAGAGCAGCACCGATTCGTCGGCCCAGTTCGGCATCAAACCCAACAATTTCGCGCGATTCGCTCACAAAGGTAAAGGGCTCATGCATAGCCACCGTACCTATAGTGAGCACTTCACCCGACTCGGCTTTAGGAATATCAACCCTGCCGTAGGGAGGCACGTCGGGGCCAAACCAGCGGCGCTTCATATCGGTAAGGATGCCGGTACGTTCGAGCGAATCGAGAATAGCATCGACGCTGCGAAGCAATTCCGCATTTTCTTTGCCGATAGCAATCGCCGACTGCTCCATATTTACCGGTTCGGCAATCGCCGTAATTTCGGGATGCTGCCGCATAACACAAGCCGCCTCCGTCAGGGGCGAAATCACTGCATCCAACTGCCCGGCTTTCAAGGCAGCCACCGCATCGAGCGATGCATCAAAGCGAAGCACTTTGGCATCGGGAAAACGGGTTGCTGCATTTTTCTCGCCGGTCGAACCGGTCATCACCCCAATCGAGGCATACCTGGCATCATCGAGCGTTTGTATAGATAATTCACCGTGCGAACAGCCTGCCGAAAAAAAGAGGGCAATATACAACCACAACCGGAGGAGAGGAATCAAAGATTTCATTCAGGCGCTGGGTTACAATCGGGTATATTCGGTTTACAGTAGGCTCCAGGCAACCGTTAAACCGGCCATCACAATCGAAACCATGCTCATGAGCTTGATCAGGATATTCAGGCTGGGCCCGGCTGTATCCTTAAAGGGATCACCAACGGTATCACCCACAACGGTGGCTTTGTGACATTCGGAGCCCTTTCCGCCCAAATGTCCCTCCTCCACATATTTCTTTGCATTGTCCCAGGCACCACCCGAATTGGCCATAAAGATGGCAAGCACAAAACCGGTTCCTAAACCGCCGGCCAAAAGCCCCATTACGCCCGAAACGCCAAGCAGGCAGCCAGTCAGAACAGGAACTAAGATGGCAAGTAGCGAAGGAAGCAACATCTCCCGCTGTGCTCCTTTGGTCGAAATTTCTACGCAACGCGCGTAGTCGGGTTCGGCCTTACCTTCCATAATCCCCACAATCTCTCTGAATTGGCGACGAACCTCCTCAACCATCTTCTGGGCAGCTCTTCCCACAGCATTCATGGTTAATCCGCAGTAAAGAAATGCCATCATCGAACCAATAAAGATGCCCACCAAAACAATTGGATTCATCAGGGTTACATTAAACCAAGCCATAAAATCGGGAATCCCGGCAGACTGCACTTTTTCGACTGTGAGTAGTTCCGAAACGGCAGGAATCGATTTTCCCTGCTCCAAAAGACGAACCATCCCGATTTTTATCTCCTCAATGTACGAGGCTAACAGTGCCAGAGCGGTAAGGGCAGCCGAACCAATGGCAAAACCTTTGCCTGTGGCCGCAGTGGTGTTTCCAAGTGCATCCAGCGCGTCGGTGCGGCGGCGAACCTCCTTGTCGAGGCCGCTCATCTCGGCATTCCCTCCCGCATTATCGGCAATAGGTCCGTAAGCATCTGTGGCCAGTGTATAGCCAAGGGTCGAAAGCATGCCAACTGCAGCAATGCCTATCCCGTACAAACCGACGCTCATATTGGATGCCGTCATCAAATTTTTGACATCGAATTGAATGGCCGACAAATAGGAGGCCAGAATAGCAAGGGCAATGGTAACCACCGGAATGGCAGTCGATAGCATACCCAACCCCAGACCCGAAATAATGACCGTGGCAGGGCCGGTTTTAGCACTCTCGGCCACCCTGATGGTGGGGCGAAAACTTTGCGATGTATAATATTCGGTCGACTGGCCGATGATAATACCGGCAACCAAACCGGAGATAACCGAAAACGAAAGCCCGATCCAGTTGGGCATTTGCAACAGGTAGAGAATACCAAAAGAGCAAATTGCAATTAATGCCGAACTCACGTTCACCCCTTTGCCGAGCGATGCCAGCAGCTCTTTCATGCCTGCCTTCTCGCCGGTTCGAACCAGAAAAATACCCAAAATCGACAAGGCAATACCGACCGCAGCAATAAGCATGGGAGCAAAAACGGCCTTCTGCTGAAGGGCAGGATCAAAAATAAATGCAGAGGCGCCAAGAGCAGCAGTAGCCAAAATGGCACCGCAATACGACTCATAAAGGTCGGCTCCCATACCAGCTACATCGCCCACGTTATCGCCGACATTGTCGGCAATGGTTGCGGGATTGCGAGGGTCATCCTCCGGAATTCCGGCCTCTACCTTACCCACCAGGTCGGCACCTACGTCGGCAGCTTTGGTATAAATTCCCCCACCCACGCGGGCAAAAAGTGCCTGGGTAGAGGCGCCCATGCCGAAGGTCAGCATAGTGGTGGTTATTAAAATTAACTTATGTGAAGGGTTGGGATCATCAACAAAAAAGTTAAGAATCAGATACCAAATCGATATGTCGAGAAGGCCCAAACCGACGACAACAAGCCCCATAACCGCGCCGCTTCTGAAGGCCACACGAAGTCCGCTGTTTAACGACTCACTAGCGGCTTGAGCCGTTCTGGCCGAAGCATAGGTGGCGGTTTTCATCCCCAGAAAACCGGCAAGACCCGAAAAGAAACCACCGGTGAGAAAAGCAAAGGGAACCCACTCATTTTGTACTTTAAGCACGAATGCCAGATAGGCAAAGAAAAGAGCCAACACAACAAATACAAGAGATACCACTTTATACTGCTGCCAAAGGTAGGCCATAGCGCCCGTACGAACGTACGCGGCAATTTTTCGCATCTGCGGGGTACCTTCGTCCCTGCGCATAAGTTGTCGGTAAAAATAGAGGGCAAATAACAGTGCCAGCACTGAGGCGGACGGAATAAGCCAAAAGTAGGTTGCAATCATAAAAAGCAGGGTTAAGTTTCAGGGATAAAAGTAAAAAAAAAACCCTAAAGAGCTCATAGACCCGAAAAGATATGTTAACAATGCTCTAATACAGCAGTGCTCTAATGCTGCGCTGGCGCGCTAATGACAAATTAGGATTTGGAGATTTGGAGATGTGACGATTTGAAAATTTGAAAATTTGAAAATTTGAAAATTTGATGAAGGGATTTTGCGCGAAGCGCAGCACTAAAGCACCAGAGCACTAGAGCACTAGAGCATTAGAGCATTAGAGCATTAGAGCACTATAGATAGAGCCCCACCGAAAGTGTCAGTAGCCTGCTTTTG
>CAYGIQ010000186.1:0-4587 GCA_964349885.1 uncultured Prolixibacteraceae bacterium
CGTTGAGTTACTTCCTGTAACAATTTATCTTGCTCTTCCATCGGTATATCTGTTAAAGAATTCGTGCTCTGGGCTTAAACAACCCGTATGGTATTTGGTTTGCAAAGATAGAAAAATAAGGATACTTTTGCCTTAATCCGCCTACAATAAAATACCTTTTTATCTTTTATATAACATGTCGAATCAACCGGAAAAGAAGTCGATTGGATCGTTGGGTGAATTTGGCCTAATTGAGCACCTCACTCGAAATATTGAACTCATGCATACGAGCTCCATCAAAGGTGTGGGCGACGATGCTGCGGTATTGAATTTTGGAGGTGATTCGGTAGTGGTTACTACTGATTTGCTGACCGAGGGAATTCATTTCAATTTGATGTATGTGCCATTAAAGCACCTTGGATACAAGGCAGTGGTGGTAAATCTCTCCGACGTTTATGCGATGAATGCTGTTCCGCGGCAGATAACGGTAAGCATTGCCTTGTCAAAACGCTTCGACCTCGAAGCGGTGGAGCAACTCTACGAGGGCATTCATCAGGCGTGTCAACATTATGGCGTTGATTTGGTAGGAGGTGATACCACTTCGTCGCTTACCGGACTTACCATCAGCATTACAGCTTTGGGGTCGGCACCGGCCGGATCGTTGGTATACCGTTCGGGCGCCAAAGCGAACGACTTGCTTTGTGTTACCGGCGATCTGGGAGGGGCCTACATGGGATTGCAACTGCTTGAACGCGAGAACCGGGTTTTTACCGCCAATCCTTCGGCACAGCCGCAACTGGCAGGATACGATTACATTCTGAAACGCCAATTGAGGCCCGAAGCTAGGCGGGATGTGGTAGAGGCATTTGTTAAAATGGGGATGAAACCTACCTCAATGATCGACATTTCCGACGGACTCTCATCAGAAATTCTGCATCTGTGTAAAAATTCGGGAGTTGGCTGTCATCTGTATGAAGAGAAAATACCCTACCACGACGAAACCCGCCGGCTGGCAGAAGAATTCAGCATCAATCCGATAGTGGCTGCGCTGAATGGAGGGGAGGATTACGAATTGCTTTTTACAGCCGACCTAGCCGATTACGACAAGATTAAAAACGACCCCGATATTACCATCATCGGACATATTACCGAGGCAGCGCAAGGAAGTTTGCTAATAACGGGTGGAGGCAGTTCCCTGCCACTAACTGCTCAGGGGTGGAATCCCATTGAAGACCGCGAAGCCTAAGCACTAATCTTCATCGGAATCGCCAACAGCTCCGCCGCGAATAATACCCCGTTTAGAATCCTTAATGAAATTGACAATTTCGTCGCGTTCTGGGGTGGCAGGCATTTCTGCTTCGATGGTTGCTATGGCTTGAGAGGTATTCAGATTGCTCTGATAAATGTAACGGTAAATTTCGTGGATCTCCTGTACCTTTTCGGGAGTCATATTCCGGCGCCTCAAACCAATGGAGTTGATGCCTACGTAAGAGATAGGCTCTCGGCCCGCACGCACGTATGGTGGCACATCTTTGCGCACAAGAGACCCTCCGGCAATCATTACATGGGCTCCAATTCTTACAAACTGATGCACCGCAACCAGTCCGGCCAAAATGGCAAAATCGTTTATAACCACCTCCCCGGCAAGTTGGGTATTGTTCACCAGAATAACGTTGTTGCCTACTTCGCAGTCGTGCGCTACGTGCACATAAGCCATGAGCAAACAGTTGTTACCAACGGTGGTTTTGCCACGGGCTGCCGTACCGCGGTTAACGGTTACAAACTCGCGTACGGTGGTATTATCGCCAATTTCGGCCGTAGAATATTCGCCCCTGAACTTGAGATCCTGAGGAATAGCCCCAATAACAGCTCCGGGGAAAATGGTACATTTCTTACCTATACGGGTACCGGCTAGGAGTGTGGCATTCGACATAACATGTGTGCCGTCGCCCACTACCACATCTTTTTCGATGGTAACAAAAGGATCGATGGTTACCTGATCTCCGATGATGGCTTCCGGATGGATATATGCTAATGAATGAATCATATATAAAGATTGTGTGATAGTTAATCGTTGTTCTTCACAAGTTGTGCCATAAATTCACCTTCGGCCACAACTTTGTCGCCAACATAGGTGGTTCCCTGCATAACGGCAATACCCCTACGAATGGGAGCGGTTAGTTCCAATTTAAAGATAAGGGTGTCGCCGGGAACAACTTTGCGACGAAACCGTACATTGTCGACGCGAATAAAGTATGTTGAATAGGAGCCCTCGAGCTGGTTAAGCACCAAGAGACCTCCGGTTTGTGCCATGGCTTCGATGAGCAAAACACCGGGCATAACCGGTTCGGATGGGAAATGCCCCTGAAAAAAAGGTTCATTGAGGGTTACATTTTTTATCCCCACAATATGTGTTTCGGTCATGGTTATTATTTTATCGACCATAAGAAAGGGGAACCGGTGGGGCAGCAGCTGACTAATTCGGTTGATATCGAGCAGAGGCTCGGCATTTGGGTCGTAATAAGGAGCTGCACTCTGTTGGCGAACCAACTCCTTTTTGAGCAACCGCGCCATGGCGGTATTGGCATAATGTCCGGGCCTTGTAGCAATTACTCGCCCTTTAATGTGGCGGCCCACCAAAGCAAGATCACCAATCACGTCGAGCAGCTTATGGCGTGCTGGCTCATTGTCGAAGTGCAGCTCAAGGTTGTTGAGAATGCCTTGAGATTTAACAGCCACATGCTCGTGGTTGAATAAGTCGGCCAAACGGTCGAGCTCCTCTTGCGAAATATCGCGGTCAACAATCACAATGGCGCTGTCGAGGTCTCCCCCCTTAACCAAATTGTGTTTGCGGAGGAATTCAATCTCGTGGAGAAAAACAAAGGTACGACATTTGGCAATCTCTGTTTTGAAGTCGGTGATGGAATTAAGTGTGGCAAACTGATTGTTCAACACCCTTGAATTGAAAGATATCAAAACATTTACAGAGAAGTCGCTGTCGGGCAGCAGCACCAATTCTGAACCGGTTTCAGGATTCCGGTAGACAATTTTCTCTTTGATCTCAAGGTATTCGCGTTCGGCATTCTGCTCAACAATACCGGTCTTTTCAATAGCCTCTACATAGGCACTGGCACTTCCATTGAGAATGGGTGCTTCCTCGTTGTCGATTTCAATAAGAACATTGTCGAGGCCCATGCCCACCAGGGCAGCCAGAGCGTGCTCTATGGTTCCGACCCGTGCGCCATTCTTTTCGAGTAAGGTGCCTCTTGAGGTATCAACAACCAAATCGGCATCTGCCTCAATAATGGGATTGCCTTCGAGGTCGGTACGCTTAAATTTGAAACCGTGATTTATGGGGGCTGGATGAAACGACATATTGACCAGCACTCCCGTGTGCAAACCCTTCCCAGAGATGGTAAATGAACCCGCTAATGTAGCTTGCTTAACTGCCATACTTATTTATTGAGATAATTGATTGATTTCTGATCGCAAGGCTTTGACCTCGTGCTGAAGGTCGATAACCTCCTGTCGCAATTGAGGCAGATTGCGGAATACCGAGTAGGTTTTAACGGCATGCTTGATTTCCATGGCTGGAGATCCCATAACAATCTGGTTGCCCTTGAGGTCTTTGGTGATTCCCGACTGGGCACCTATCTGCACATGGTCGCCAATGCTAAGGTGTCCGGCAAAACCTACCTGCCCCGCAAATTTGCAAAATTTGCCAATTTTGGTGGTCCCGGCCAATCCAGTTTGAGCGGCCATAACGGTATGTGCACCAACTTCGCAGTTGTGGGCAATCTGAATTTGGTTATCAAGTTTTACTCCCATGCGGATAATGGTTGATCCCATGGTTCCGCAATCGATGGTGGTATTTGCACCAATTTCGACGAGGTCTTCCAGAATTACATTTCCAATTTGAGGGATCTTCTTATAGCTTCCATCTTCGAGGGGAGCAAATCCAAAACCGTCGGACCCGATTACTACACCTGAGTGCAGAATGCACCCAGCGCCAATAATGGAGTCGGGATAAATTTTAACCCCCGAATAGAGGATGGTGTCGTTACCAATGGCGGTATTGTCGCCGATGAAGGTATGGGGATAGATCTTAACCCCACTCCCAATGGTTACATTTTGGCCGATATAAGCAAAGGCTCCAACCCAGCAATCTTTTCCCAGCGACGAAGTTTCGTGCACAAAAGAGGGTTGTTCAATACCCGTTTTCAGACGTTCGCGGGCAGCAACGTACATCTCGAGAAGGGCGGCAAAAGCGTTGTAGGCATCGTCGACCCTGATAAGGGTTGCACTTACCGGTTCCTTTGCTGTGAACTCGCGGTTAACCAGCACCACCGACGCTTTAGAGGCATAAAGGTGATGCTCATATTTCATGTTGGAAAGGAATGCCAGCGATCCAGGCCTGCCCTCCTCAATTTTGGTGACACTATTCACCTTAATGTCGGCATTGCCATCAATTTCACCCTTCAAAAACTGGGCTATTTCCAGGGCAGTAAATTCCATCGGACCTATAATTTAGCGTGCAAAAATAGAGTTAAATTGATTAACCCGCAATTCTTTCGGGTAAGCTACAAAATATTTTTTGACCCGACTGGT
>CAYGIQ010000187.1:0-4531 GCA_964349885.1 uncultured Prolixibacteraceae bacterium
GATCGATACCTGAATACGTTCGTCGTTGAAGTACTCCTTCTCGGTGGTAGGTTCTATTACCACAATGGTGCCATCGGCAGGCGCCAGAATTTCTCCTGAGCGGGAGGATTTAACAATTGTAGGTTCTCTGAAAAATGCGACCACCAAAACAGCGAGTAAAGATGAGACGGTGACAGCGGGGACAAACAAAACCATTATTCCTGTAAAGTAAATAATTGCGTTGATGGTAGTAAGCACCAAAAGTGCCAGAGGGATCATCTTAAAACCTTCCCGATGTATCTTCATAACGTTGGTTCAAAAATTAGAGTCGACTGAAGAAAATCCATGCCACAATAAATGGTATTGCGAAGAGAAAACTGTCTAGTCTATCGAGTATTCCACCGTGTCCTGGTAAAAACTTTCCCGAATCTTTCAAGTTGAAACTGCGCTTCAGCATCGATTCTATCAGATCGCCAAAGGTGCCAAAGATAACAATTATTAAAGCTATGCAGAGCCAGTTTACAAGATCTAGAACATCAAATAGCCGGTCGTTGATATATCCTGTTAAAAGCGCAACTGCCCCCCCACCGATTACACCTTCCCATGATTTCTTGGGCGAGATGCGTTCAAACAACCTTCGTCTTCCGAAGGAAACTCCAAACAAATAGGCACCCGAATCATATGCCCAAATAATGAGTGTAATGCCAAGCAAAATCCATGGAGAGTAATCTGGCGTGTGCGGAAGGCCCGGAAAAACGAGAAAGTTTAGCAGTCCCATGGGCAGGGTAATATAGAAAAACCCCAATAGGGTAAATGCGATATTGGAAAGAGGATTGGGTTGATTTCTGTAGAGTTCAATAACAAAAGTGGAAAAAAGCAGCAATACGGCTACCAGAATAATCTGCAAAGGCCAGAGTCCATAGGTAAATCCAAAAATTGAAAGGAAAAAAGCGATTCCTGTGGCGATTCCACTTATAAGTTGCGGTTTACCTCCGGCAAGCCTGACCATTCGATAATATTCGGTAAGTGCCACTATGAGCAACGAAAGATAGACTGCTGCATAAATCAGCGGATGTATAACCAGGCCGCCAACAAGCACTGTTGCATATCCGAGGCCGGTTAAAGCTCTTCTTACCAAGGTGTTCAACGAATCAATCTTAAGAATGGTTTAATGGCAGATGCGGAGACAACAGGTGGGCTGAGTTGAAGCGATGTGTTCACAACCATAATAGACCCGGAGTAAAAGCATTTAGCTAAACAACTGGTCGATAAAGGCGTGAAATTGCAGGGCTGTCGTCCGTGAAAACCGCATGTTGTCATGATACTTTCAACCTTGTTAAAACGCTTTTTCAGAAATCAGCACATGTAGCTCCTTCGGGCCATGTGCCCCCAAGATAAGTGTTTTTTCGATATCCGCAGTTCTGCTGGGTCCCGAAATTGTGATGATGGTGGAGGGCAGATTGTCTTTGTACTTGTCTTTCAGTTGTTTCATGGCAGCATCAAGGGTTGGCATAATTTGATCTACAGAGGCCAAAACAATATGAACAGGGGTGGCAATGAAGCTTTGGCGACTTCCAGTAAGTCCTGTACTTACCAGAATACTGCCTAAATCTGCCACCAATGCTTCACAGGTGGTAATGGTTGCATCTGCATATAAACTTGCATTCATAGCAAGCTTGACATTTACAGGTTGACCAAGCAGCTCTTGAAGCTTCGGTTCAGGTACAATGATCTGTTTCCAATTGCGCTGTAATATGAAGGATTCAAGATGCAACCCGACTTTATCAATACTTGGAAATAATTTGCCTGTTCCATTTACTGCAGTCAGATTTCGGATAAAAGCTTCAACTGTGGAGATTGAATCAGGAAAAACAAACGAATCGTGCCCGCGGCGAAGGTCGGGAGCAACCCTTCCTTTCACCGCATTTCTGATTCTTGCGAGTATGGCAGTTCTCGAGGAGGTAGCCATCAGCTGGCAGCTGCCGGTTCTTCTGGTTCGCTCTCATTTTCAGAAGGGGTAATAACCTCTTCTGAAACACCGTTACCCAGCACCTCTGAAGGTTTGTCCCAAAGCCTTTTTCCGAAAATTGCTTCGAGATCCTCAGAGAAGATTACTTCCCGCTCCAGCAGTAAATTCGCAAGTTTCTTATGACCTTCAGCATTGTCGCGAAGCGTGCGAAGGGCACGGCTGTATTGCTCGTCGATGATTTTTTTGGCCTCGGCATCGATTAGTTCGGCAGTTTTCTCACTGTAGGGCTTTACAAACGAGTAGTCGCTTTGCCCTGATGAGTCGTAGTAACTTACGTTGCCAACCTTTTCGCTCATGCCAAAGATACTAACCATTGCATATGCCTGCTTTGTTATACGCTCCAAATCGTTTTGTGCGCCCGACGAAACCTTTTTAAAGGTAATCTCTTCTGCAGCCCGACCTCCAAGGGTAGAGCACATTTCGTCGAGAAGCTGCTCTTTGGTGGTGATGGAACGCTCTTCGGGCAGATACCATGCCGCACCGAGTGCTTTTCCGCGGGGAACAATGGTCACCTTTACCAGAGGATGCGCGTGTTCGAGCAGCCAGCTTATGGTGGCATGACCTGCTTCATGGTAAGCAATGGTTTTTTTCTCTTCGAGCGAGATGATTTTGTTCTTCTTTTCCAGACCACCAATTATTCGGTCTACTGCATCGAGGAAATCCTGTTTGTGCACTGAATCGTGACTTTTACGGGCGGCGATGAGGGCTGCTTCGTTGCATACGTTCGCAATATCGGCGCCTGAGAATCCGGGGGTTTGCTTGGATAGAAATTCCACATGCACATCCTCATTCAGTTTAAGTGGCCTCAGATGGACATTGAAAATTTCGCGACGTTCGTTAAGGTCGGGCAATTCTACATGAATCTGCCTATCGAATCGCCCAGCGCGCATAAGTGCTCGGTCGAGCACATCGGCCCTGTTGGTGGCTGCTAGGACGATCACACCGCTGTTGGTGTCAAACCCATCCATTTCGGTGAGCAGCTGATTTAATGTGTTCTCGCGTTCATCGTTAGATCCCATATTGGGGTTGCGTCCTCTTGCTCTTCCAATGGCATCAATTTCGTCAATAAATACAATACAAGGTGCTTTTTCCTTTGCCTGCTTAAATAGGTCACGAACTCTGGAGGCACCCACTCCTACGAACATCTCAACAAAGTCGGAACCCGACATAGAGAAGAAGGGCACATCGGCCTCGCCGGCAACGGCTTTGGCTAAAAGGGTTTTTCCGGTACCAGGGGGGCCTACAAGAAGTGCTCCCTTGGGTATCTTACCCCCTAAACGGGTGAATTTATCGGGATTTTTTAAGAATTCTACAATCTCTTCCACCTCCTGCTTGGCTTCCGATAGGCCTGCCACATCTTTAAAGGTGGTATTTACCCTCGAATCTTTGTCAAAAACTTTTGCCTGCGATTTTCCAACACTGAAGATTCCACCGGGACCTCCTCCTCCGCCACGACTCATTCGTCTGAAAATGTACCACCAAAGTAGGATGATTAAAACAAATGGTCCTATCGTCCAAAGAATTTCGCCTACCCAGTTGGTTTCGTTGCGGTATTCAGCTTCAAGACGAACCATTTCGTCAAGGCTCTCCTGCGCTTCTGCTAGATTGCGTTCGAAGGTCTCAATTGAACCAATTACAAAGTAGAAATGCGGACCGGCTTCAGCGGGTTTGGAGAAAGTACTTTGGAACTCTTTTTCATAGTTTTGAAAACGTTCAGGTTTGAGATATATCTGAACTTTCTCCTTATTTATTACAACCAGTCGTTCAATGTCGTTGCTTGCTAGCATGGTGGTTCGGACCTTGTTCCAAGTGGTTTCAACCGGACTCTTGCTTCCCGACAGGTAGAAGTTAACCACAATAAACAGGATGGCAATTATTCCGTAGATCCAATAAGGATTATATCGTGGAACCTTGCCTCCACCTGGATTTCCAAACGGGTTGTTGGGATTGATGGGTTTCTTCTCGTTGCTGTTTTTATTGTTGTCTGTCATATGTAATTACCTGAATTGCTTAAACAATGGGGTTTGCCAATATCACTTCTTAATCGACTCAGCATGCAGCTCCACAGGTGGTATTGCACTCTCCTCTATTATGGGTGTAACTTTGGCATCTGACCATAAACCCTCAAGGTTGTAAAAGGTTCGAGCTTCCTGCTGGAAAACATGTACCATAAGGTCTCCGTAATCGAGCAATACCCAAATAGCATTTTGATAACCATCTTTATGCCAGGCGTGCACTCCGGTGAATTCTTTAACGGTTTCCTCAACAGAGTGTGCCAGAGCATCTACCTGTGTGTTGGATCTTGCATGACAAATCAGGAAATATCCACACTCTGTATGGTCTATGGTGGTGAGGTCAATTAGTGTTATATCGTTCCCTTTTATTCTTCTTAGTCCTTCAATAGCTGCATCCAGTATCTGCGAAGTCTCTGTTGTTGTTTTTATCATATACTTTTTTTACCGTTACAAAGATAAACATTTGCATCAATGAGCGTGTCTCATTTCCAATTGGAAGGTTCTCTCC
>CAYGIQ010000188.1:0-4435 GCA_964349885.1 uncultured Prolixibacteraceae bacterium
GTCAGGTTTTTGGAACGCTAATATTGCCATAATAACCTTTCGTATAAATAATTATTTCGAGTACAACTCTACAATGAGCTGTTCCTTAATGTTTTCGGGTATATCCTCGCGTTCAGGACGGTTCATGAATTTACCGACCATCTGTGATTCTTCCCACTGAAGCCAGCTGTAACGGTTGTGACGGCGTGAGTGCAGTGCCTCGGTAATAATTTCGAGCGATTTGGATTTTTCGCGAACACCAATAACATCGCCTGGTTTCAGCAAGTAAGAGGGTATGTTCACAAGTTCGCCATTCACCAGAATGTGACGGTGTGAAACCAACTGGCGGGCACCGGCACGTGATTTTCCGATACCAAGACGGTACACAACGTTATCGAGGCGCGATTCGAGCAGCTGCAGCAACATCTCACCGGTTTTCTCGGTAGACGCAGCAGCCCGTTTGAAAAGACCGCGGAATTGACGTTCTAGAACGCCATAGGTGTATTTTGCCTTTTGCTTCTCTTTGAGCTGAAGGCCATATTCAGATTTTTTCCTCCGTTTGGCATTTAATCCATGCATTCCGGGAGGGAAGTTTTTGTGCTCAAAAGCTTTATCGGGTCCAAAGATTGGCTCGCCAAATTTTCGAGCAATACGGGATTTAGGTCCTCTATATCTAGCCATTTCCTAATTTTTAAAATTATACACGTCTTCTTTTGGGTGGCCTGCAACCGTTGTGCGGCATGGGCGTAACATCCATAATCTCTACAACCTGGATACCTGAGTTGGCAACTGCTCTGATAGCAGATTCCCGACCATTACCAGGACCCTTAACATAGGCCTTAACTTTACGGAGACCCAAATCGAAGGCCGTTTTGGCACACTCTTCAGCGGCTACCTGCGCAGCATAAGGGGTGTTCTTTTTCGACCCGCGAAAACCCTTTTTACCGGCCGATGACCAGCTGATCACTTCGCCGTTCATATTGGTAAGGGTTACGATAATGTTATTGAAAGAGGAATGGACATGCAGCATGCCATTTGACTCCACAACAACCACTCTTTTCTTACTTGTTCCACTCTTTTTTGCCATAATTTACACCTGTTATTTAGTGGCTTTTTTCTTGTTAGCAACAGTTTTCCGTTTTCCCTTGCGGGTACGTGCATTGTTTTTGGTAGACTGACCCCTCAACGGTAAACCGATACGGTGCCTGATTCCACGATAACAGCCAATATCCATCAAACGTTTGATGTTCAACTGCACTTCGCTCCGCAGTTCGCCTTCTACTTTGAAGCTATCGGTTATTATTTGTCGAACAGCACTAAGCTGATCGTCGTTCCACTCTTGAACTTTCATGTTTTTGTCAACTCCAGCCTTATCAAGGATTTTTGCAGCGTTGCTGCGACCTATACCAAAGATGTAGGTCAACGCCACCTCGCCCCTTTTATTATCAGGAATATCAACACCTACTAATCGTGCCATATTGATTCGTTTTTTAGATTTTTATCCTTGACGTTGTTTGAACTTCGGGTTCTTCTTGTTGATGACAAACAAGCGCCCTTTCCTGCGAACAATTTTACAGTCAGCGCTTCTTTTTTTAATCGATGCTCGCGTTTTCATTGTATCTCGTCTTTAATTTTTATACCTGAATGTTATGCGTCCTTTGCTCAGATCATACGGCGACATTTCGAGTTTTACTTTGTCACCCGGAAGGATCTTGATGTAGTGCATCCGCATCTTTCCGGAGATGTGTGCCGTTATAACGTGTCCATTTTCGAGTTCAACCCTAAACATGGCATTTGATAAGGCCTCGATTATGGTTCCATCCTGTTCTATGGTGAGCTGTTTTGCCATAAATAATACTTTACATTAATACATTGCTTGGCCACCACCGGCGCGACCTTTAATTCGGCCAGATTTCATCAGACCGTCGTAATGCCGCATCAGCAGATGACTTTCAATTTGCTGCAACGTATCGAGGACTACCCCCACAAGAATCAGCAGGGAAGTACCTCCGTAAAAGAGCGCAAACTGTGTATTGATGCCCATCAGCATGGCAAATGCAGGCAAAATGGTAACAACACCCAGGAAAAAAGATCCGGGAAGGGTAATCCTCGACATCACTGTGTCGAGATACTCGACGGTTTTCTTACCTGGCTTAATCCCCGGAATAAAACCCCCGTTTTTCTTCATATCCTCGGCCATTTGAACCGGATTTACGGTAATGGCTGTATAGAAGTAGGTAAAAGCGATAACCAGAAGGAACTGGGTAAAGTTGTACCAAAATCCGGTATGGTTGGTGAACGCAGAGGCAAAGTTGCCCAACGTTTCAGAGGAGGCAAATCCGGCAAGGGTGATGGGCACAAACATAATTGCCTGGGCAAAAATGATGGGCATAACCCCGGCAGCATTAACCTTAAGGGGAATATATTGACGAACCCCGCCATACTGTTTGTTGCCAACAATTCTTTTGGCGTATTGAACAGGAATACGACGGGTTCCTTGAACCAATAAAATGGTGCCAGCGAAAATGAAGAACAAAATTACAAATTCAACCAGGAACATAACCATTCCACCACCCTGCTGACTAAAGCGTGAAGCGAATTCAGCAAAAAGGGAGAATGGAAGTCGGGCAATAATACCAATCATAATGATGATCGATATACCGTTGCCAATACCTTTGTCGGTAATTTTTTCACCCAACCACATAACGAACATCGAACCGGCGGTCAGGATAATGGTAGAGGTTAAAGTAAACAGCACTCCAGACACTGCAAATGCAGAATCAGGTAGCTGAAACCTCAGGTTAGCAAGATAGGCCGGTGATTGGAAAAGCAGAATGGCAACCGTTAGGTAACGGGTAAGTTGATTGATTTTGCGACGACCCGATTCCCCCTCCTTTTGCAAACGCTGGAAGTAAGGAACGGCAATACCCAGCAACTGTATCACAATCGATGCAGAAATATAGGGCATAATACCGAGTGCAAAAACAGAAGCATTCGAGAATGCGCCACCCGAGAACATATCGAGCAGACCCAGAAGTCCGTCGGATGTTTGACTCTTTAATTGTCCGAGCTGCGCAGGATCAATCCCCGGAAGAGAAACGTAAGAACCCAAACGGTATATCAGCACAAAAAAGAGTGTGATACCAATTCGGGACCTCAGGTCCTCAATTTTATAGATATTCTTAAGGGTTTCTATAAATCGTTTCATCCGGATCAGAGTGTTTCAGTGGTACCTTCCAATTTTTCGATGGCTTCCTTAGCGGTTTTGGAGAATGCATGTGCCTGAACTTTGAGACTCAGCGTGAGTTCGCCACCGCCCAAAATTTTCACCTTATCATTTTTTGAGATAACGCCTGCATCCATTAAGATCTGGTGGTTGATTTCCGTGAGACCCTTGGTCTGGGCGATTTGCTGCAATACATCGAGGTTAATGGCTTTGTATTCTACCCGGTTCATGTTTTTAAAACCGAATTTGGGCACAATACGCTGAAGGGGCATTTGTCCGCCTTCGAAACCCACCTTCCGCGAGTATCCGGATCTGGATTTGGCACCTTTGTGTCCGCGCTTGGCAGTACCACCGCCACCTGAACCCTGTCCACGTCCTACCCTTGAATTGGATCTAACCGAACCGGCTGCGGGTTGTATGTTGTTTAATTCCATAATCGTAGCAGTTTAAAAAATTATTTTACTTCCTCAACCGTTATGAGGTGGCGCATTTTGGTAATCATCCCCTGGATAACTGGGTTGTTATCGTGCTCCACAGTCTGGAGGCGTTTGCGCAATCCTAGCGATGCCAAAATTGCTTTCTGGTGTTTGGTAGCCCCAATGCTACTTCTAACCTGCGTTACTCTTATCTTTGCCATAACTGTTTATCCTTTAAATACTTTTTCCAATGTAACACCACGGTGATATGCTATGGTGTTGGCATCTCTCAGTTCGAGAAGTGCAGCCATTGTTGCTTTTACAAGGTTGTGTGGATTCGAAGACCCCTGGGCTTTTGCCAGGATGTCGTGAATACCAACACTCTCGAGTACAGCACGCATCGCACCCCCTGCTTTTACACCGGTACCGGAACGAGCTGGTTTGAGAAGCACTTTGGCACCGCCAAATTTGGCTACCTGTTCGTGAGGAATGGTACCTTTCAGAACGGGAATTTTCACCAGGTTTTTCTTGGCAGCATCTACCCCTTTGGCGATGGCTGCGGTAACTTCACTTGCTTTACCGAGGCCCCAGCCCACTACTCCATTTTCGTTGCCTACCACCACAATAGCCGAGAAGGTAAATGTTCGTCCACCCTTGGTAACCTTTGTAACGCGGTTGATGGCCACGAGCCTGTCTTTGAGATCGAGGTCGCTTGTTTTAATATTTCTGATATTCTGTGCCATATTCATTAGAATTTAAGGCCACCTTCGCGGGCAGCGTCAGCTAATTGTTTAACTCTACCATGATAAAGATA
>CAYGIQ010000189.1:0-4428 GCA_964349885.1 uncultured Prolixibacteraceae bacterium
ACCAGATGGTATACGTAAGTGCAACCCCTGCCGACTATGAACTGCAAAAATGCGAGGGGGTCGTTGTCGAACAGCTTATCAGGCCAACCGGACTCCTTGATCCGATCATTGAGGTACGGCCGAGTCTCAATCAGATTGATGACCTTATGCACGAGATCAATCTTCGAATTGATAAGAACGAGCGAACCCTAGTAACCACCCTCACCAAGCGGATGGCTGAGGAGCTGAGCCGCTATCTGGCTGAAATGGGCGTCAAAACGCGTTATATCCATTCGGATGTTGATACCATGGAGCGGGTCGAGATTATGGAGCAGCTTCGGCAGGGATTGTTCGACGTGCTGGTAGGCATTAACCTCCTGCGCGAAGGGCTTGATTTACCTGAGGTTTCGTTGGTTGCAATTCTGGATGCTGATAAGGAGGGCTTTTTGAGATCGGAGCGTTCCCTGACCCAAACTGCCGGTCGGGCTGCCAGAAACCTGAATGGCCGGGTTATTATGTATGCCGATAAGGTTACCGAATCGATGCGAAAAACCATTGAGGCTGCCGAATACCGACGCACAAAGCAGCTTAAGTACAACATTGATAACAACATTACCCCTACACAGATTGTTAAACCTACCCGGGAAATTATCGGGTATGAATACCGCACCGGAAAAACCGACCTCCGAAGTTACTCCGGCGGCTTTGGTTATCCGGATGTTGCTGCCGATCCAGTGGTCCAGTATATGTCGGCCGATGCCCTTGAGCAAGCCATCAAAAATACCAAGAAGGAGATGAAGGCTGCCGCCAAGGAACTCGATTTTATTGAGGCAGCAAGGCTTCGCGATGATATGTACCGGCTGGAGGAACTCCTGAAACAAAGGTCGGGATCTGCTTAGGTTCCATCTTCAGGCTTCAAAGTGAAATGAGGTTCGAAAATTATTTAAACAGTTATGAAATACATAGGAGCGCATGTTAGTGCCCAGGGTGGGGTAGAGAATGCCCCAATAAATGCAGCCTCGATCGGAGCTACTGCCTTTGCCCTGTTTACAAAAAATCAAAGACAATGGGTTGCGAAACCTCTTACATCCGAATCTATTGCTGCCTTTAAAGAGCAGTGCCGTAAGCATGGATATGGTCCGGCGCAGATATTGCCACACGACAGCTATCTGATTAATTTGGGCAATCCATCGATAGAAGCACGTGAGAAATCCAAAGCTGCCTTTCTTGATGAGATGCACCGTTGCGAACAATTGGGACTCGACCGGCTCAATTTTCATCCTGGAGCCCATCTGAATGAGATTTCGGAGGCAGAGTGTATAGCTCTTATTGCGGAATCGATTAATCAAACCCTCGATCAGACGCATGGAGTGATTGCTGTGATTGAAAACACGGCCGGACAAGGGAGTAATCTGGGCTACCGTTTCGAGCATATCAGGGACATCATCGACCAGGTAACCGATAAACAGCGGGTTGGAGTGTGCATAGACACAGCACATGCTTATGCTGCCGGTTATGATCTTGTTACGGCAGGTGGATTTGAGGAGGTCTTTGAGGCTTTCGACCGAATAGTGGGCTTTGGTTTTCTGAAAGGAATGCACCTTAACGATTCCAAAAAGGAGTTGGGAACGCGCGTCGATCGGCACGATACCCTGGGAAATGGAACCATTGGGTGGGATGTTTTTTCGAAGATTATGTGCGATCCTAGATTTGATGGAATTCCTCTTATTCTTGAAACACCCGATGAGGCGCGTTGGGCCACTGAAATTGCCTTACTTAAAACCTATCTGCCATGAACGAAACCATCTTTTTGAATGGCAATTTTGTGCCCGTTGAAGAGGCAAGTGTTATGCCCCATGATCGTGGCTTTAACTTTGCCGATGGGGTGTACGAAGTGGTCAAGTATTACAATGGGAAGCCATTCCGAATGGACGATCACCTCGATCGTTTGCGATTTAGTCTTTCCGAAGTAGGCATCGAATATCCGTCGGTTGACCACTTGCCTCTTATGTTTGAGCAGTTGCTGCAATCCAACAGCCTTATGGGAGAAGAAGCAGGGGTTTATCTTCAGATTACCCGTGGAGCCCATCGTCGTGTGCATTTTATGCCAAAGGGATTAAGTCCAACCGTATATGCGTTTGCTTTTCCGTTTTCTTCCTTTACAGACGGGCTTGCACAGGGTATTAAAGCGATTACTGCAGAGGATATTCGTTGGCTTCGCTGCGATATCAAATCCATCTCGCTTTTGCCCAATACAATGTTGTACCAACGTGCAGTGGAGGCAGGAGCCGGCGAAACATTGCTGATTCGCAACAATTTTTTAACCGAGGCGACCCATTCGTCGGTGTTTGCAGTTTTGAATGATGTTCTCTATACCCACCCATTGTCAAACCTAATTTTACCAGGGATTACCCGCAAGGTTATTCTGGAGATTTGTCGCAAAAACGATATGAAATACAAAGAGGAGGCGATTCGTGCCAACGATCTCGACAAGGTGAGCGAACTTTTTATTGCTGGCACCGGGAGTGAGATAATGCCAGTTGTTTCCATTGATGGAAAGGTTGTTGGAAACGGTACCCCGGGTCCGATAACCCGCAGTCTGCAAACATTGTTTTTTGAAAAAGTTAAGGGCCAACGGGACAAAAAATAAAATTATAGCCAAACACTACACCGGGTATTAAGAGTCTTAATTTTAAGCGATTTACAAGTAACTATTTAATAATAAGCGTATATTTGCACGCAAATTTTCAGTATGGTTGACAGACTTTCAGACCCCATTGGTCGTCTTATGGGATTGCGTTACAAATCGCACCCATGGCACGGCGTATACATCGGAAAAGATGCCCCCGAGACGGTAACAGCCTTTATCGAAATGGTACCTACCGATACCGTAAAATATGAAATCGATAAGGAGAGCGGCTACCTTCGGCTCGATCGTCCTCAGAAATATTCCAATGTAATCCCTGCATTGTATGGTTTTGTACCTCAAACCTTCGCTGGGGTGAAGGTAGGAGCCTTCTGCAATGCCAAAACGGGAAGAACCGATATTGTTGGCGATGGTGATCCCATCGATATCTGTGTGCTTACTGAGAAGGACATCTCACATGGCGACTTATTGGTGAGTGCTCGGCCGATTGGCGGATTCCGAATGATTGATGGCAATCAGGCCGACGATAAGATCATTGCAGTGCTGGTGAATGATACTGTCTATGGACATTTTAACGATATTAGTGAGGTGCCGCCTATCGTAATTCAGCGGTTGGAACACTACTTCCTCACCTATAAGGATATGCCCGGCCAGACCAAAAATACCGAAATTACCCATACCTATGGGGAAAAAGAGGCTCTAGAGGTTATGCGCTATGCGATGGAAGATTACTCGAACCGATTCGATAACCTTGGGAAACTGCTCGTCTAAACCTTCTTTCGGTACTTAATTTCCTTTTCAGGGTTGCGGAAAAGTGAGGTGCCACACTTTTTACAATATTGGGCATCGTCGTCGTGTCGATCGTACAGGCATTGATCACAAACTTGAGAATTCAATCCTTGTTTGGGTTGAATCATCTCGGAGGTAACAATTCCGGTTGGTACGGCAATTATGGAGTAACCCAATATCATTATTATGCTTGCCAAAAATTGCCCGAAGCCAGTTACAGGTGAAATATCGCCATACCCCACTGTTGTTAAGGTTACAATGGCCCAATAGATGCTTGTAGGGATATTTTTAAAACCATTCTTTTCTCCCTCGATAAGGTACATCAAGGTGCCAAATATGACCGTGATGGTGAGTATAAAGAACAAGAAAATCAAAATCTTCTCCCGACTCCGGAACATAGCCAGTGCCAGGTACCTGCTAGCCTGCATATACCTTGTTAATTTCAGGATTCTGAAAACTCTAAGCAACCTTATGGCACGAACTACAATCAGATTCTGACCTCCACTGATGAAGAGAACCAGGTAAGAAGGCAAAATGGCAAGCAGGTCAATAATTCCATACAGACTGAAGATATACCTGAACGGTCGTCTCACCAACCATATTCTGATGAAATATTCAATGGTGAAGATTACAGTGATGACCCATTCTGCAATTTTGAGGGGTAGCTGATACTTAGCACGTATAGCCTCCAGGCTGTCGAGCATAACCAGGGCAATGCTTATAATAATCAGAACGATGAGTACAATATCGAACTGCCTACCTTTCCGGGTATCGGCTTCGAATATGATTTCATACATCCTTTGTTTGGAAATCATGACAGATAAATTTTCTCAAAATTAGCAGAAAAGCTTTATTTTGCTTGGTCATGATGCAAAATTCGAAAATTACCACTATGGGTAAAAAATAATTTGCCCGGGTTGACCAAGAGGAATTAATTGTTATTTTTGCATCGCTTTTAGCCCAGATGGTGAAATTGGTAGACACGCCAGCTTGAGGGGCTGGTGCCGGTTCCG
>CAYGIQ010000190.1:0-4390 GCA_964349885.1 uncultured Prolixibacteraceae bacterium
GATCTTTCAAAGGTGGACACCGAAGAACTGAAAAAATCAAAACTGGCCCTTGTTTTTGGTCAGATGAATGAACCCCCGGGCGCCCGGGCGAGGGTGGCCCTTTCGGGCTTAACCATAGCTGAGAGTCTTCGCGATGGAGACGGATCTGGAGGTCGCGATATACTATTCTTTGTCGACAATGTATTTCGGTTTACCCAGGCCGGGTCTGAAGTTTCGGCATTGTTAGGGCGCATGCCCTCTGCGGTTGGATATCAACCTACACTTGCAAGCGAAATGGGAAATATGCAGGAACGCATTACCTCTACCAAGCATGGATCGATTACGTCTGTGCAGGCGGTATATGTCCCAGCCGACGACCTTACCGACCCTGCACCAGCTACTACCTTTAGCCACCTTGATGCGACCACCGTATTAAGCCGTAAAATATCGGAACTCGGAATCTATCCTGCCATTGACCCTCTCGATTCCACTTCTCGCATACTTTCGCCTGATATCGTCGGAGACGAGCATTACAACTGCGCTCAGCGTGTTATTCAAATTTTGCAACGGTACAAGGAATTGCAGGATATTATTGCTATTCTCGGGATGGATGAGCTTTCGGAAGAGGACAAACTGGTAGTGCATCGGGCCCGCCGCGTGCAGCGGTTCCTCTCTCAGCCCTTCTTCGTGGCAGAACAGTTTACCGGACTTAAGGGGGAATTGGTCGAAATGGCTGAAATCATCAAGGGCTTTAATATGATCCTCGACGGTGCTGTAGATAAATACCCTGAATCCGCCTTCAACCTTGTTGGTACCATTGAACAGGCCATTGAGAAAGGGGAGCGGATGCTTGCCGGAAACTGATTCCCGTTCAACCTAACCTCATAATCATGTTTCTTGAAATTGTCTCGCCCGAAAAATTGCTCTTCAGCGGAGAGGTCTCTCTGATTGAGGTTCCCGGCACAAAAGGTCCTTTTGTTATGCTCAACCGGCATGCTCCTATTGTATCTACGCTTGAACAGGGAACTTTGCGCCTGGTAGAGGAGGGTGGTAGGGAGCGCACCTTCGACATCGGGAGCGGAGTTGTTGAAAACCGTGGATCGAAGGTGGTTGTTCTGATTGAATTGCCCCGATAATCCTCAATTCTGATCCAACTGCAATACTAAAGAAGGTCGAAATTCGTTGACACATTGACGGGATTTTCCTAACGGATGGTCCAAGTCGCCTCTTTAATCCACTGACTGTTTTTGTATGAAGGTCAAATTTTTGGTCATTCGGTTCAGCTCCATTGGCGACATTGTTCTTACCACCCCTATTGTTCGGTGTCTTAAGCTACAGCACCCGAATGCTGAGGTTCATTTTCTTACCAAGTCGGTTTACCATTCAGTACTCTCAGCCAATCCTTACATCGACAAATTGCATTTGCTGAACGACCGCGTTTCGGATTTGAAGTCGGCTCTTCAGCAGGAACATTTCGACTATACAATAGATCTTCATCAGAACATTCGAAGCAATAAGGTTCGGAGTTATCTCGGAGCTCCTGCTTACGCCTTTAATAAGCTCAACCTCCAAAAATGGCTTTATGTCAATTTTAGATTCAGGCAACTCCCTGATGTACATATTGTTGATCGGTATCTGTCAACCTTAAGCTCCTTCGGGATAAAAAACGACGGGCAGGGTCTCGACCACTTTATTCCTTCCGGCGAGGAGTTCGATTTCAATTTGCTGCCCCCACTGTTTAGGGAAGGATATGTCGCTTTTGTTTTGGGGGGTACCTATTTTACAAAACGACTTCCTATTGGCAAGGTCATCGACATTTGTCGTGAAATGGATCTGCCGGTTGTGCTTTTGGGTGGCAAAGCCGAAATGGCTGATGGAGAAGAGGCTGCAGCCGCCGTTGGCCAAAAGGTGTTGAATCTTTGTGGGAAAACCGCGCTCAATGAAGCCGCTACTCTCGTGCGCGATGCCCGGTTGGTGCTCACCAATGATACAGGATTGATGCACATTGCTTCAGCCTACAAAAAGAAAATCTTATCGTTTTGGGGAAATACTGTTCCCGAATTTGGCATGTCTCCCTATATGCCCCATGCCGAATCGCTTAAGCTTCAGGTGGAAGGTTTATCGTGCCGGCCCTGTTCGAAACTGGGTTTCCACAGTTGTCCTAAACGCCATTTCAATTGCATGAACTTGCTGGATGTGCGTGTGGCCAGTGATTGGGCCAAATCCCATTTTTAATCTTCAGAGTTGGCTGAAGGCCTCTCTTATTCGGAGCGCAGCCTCCATGACAACCGACCGTGGGCAACCCAAATTAATGCGCATAAAGCCATCGCCAGGTCGGCCAAATCTTCCGCCATTGTTCAGTCCAACCTTAGCCCGATCGACCATAAACTTGCTTAACTGTTTGTCGTTCATTCCATAATCGCGAAAGTCGAGCCACACGAGATAGGTAGCCTCAGGGCGCATCACCTTAACCCTGGGCAGATGGATGGAGAAATAGGATTCGAGTACACGGTAGTTCTCTTGCACATAGTCCATCATTTCTTTCAGCCAGTTGTCGCCCAGGCGGTAGGCCGCTTCGAGGGCGACCATGCCGGGAATGTTCCCCATGTGAACGTGCAAGGTGCGCATCAGCTTCTCGTATTGCTGAAGGGTTTCGGCATTGGGAATAACAACAAAGGATGTTGAGAGACCCGCCAGATTAAAGGTTTTACTGGGAGCCATACATACTATCGAATTATTTGCGGCTTCTTCCGATAGCATGGCATAAGGAGTGTGGATCTGATGATCGAACAGCAGGTCGGAGTGAATCTCATCGGAAACCACCATTATATTGTGACGTTTACAAATGGCCGATAGGGCTTCAAGTTCCTGTCTGGTCCATACCATACCTCCAGGGTTGTGGGGATTACAGAGCAACAACATCCGTGTTTTTTCGTCGATTTTCGACTCCAGATCCTCCAAGTCGAAGGTGTAGCGGCCATCCTTGAGCTTTAGAGGGTTTTCAATCAACCGGCGTTTTACTCCCCTGATGCTTTCGAAAAATGGGAAATAGACCGGTGTTTGTACGATTACCTTTTCGCCCGGTTCTGTGAAAGCCATAACCGCAGCAGTGAGTGCCGAAACCACTCCGGGACTAAAGGATATCCACTCTTTTTTGAGGTCCCAGTTGTGACGCCGTTTGACCCACCCCATGATGGAGCTGGAAAATCCATCGTTTCGGAAGGTATATCCCAGAATCTCATGGTCAAGTCTTTCCCTGATGGCTTTCATTATGAAATCGGGAGTTCGAAAGTCCATATCGGCCACCCAAACAGGCAGAATGTCGTTCGACCCAAAGAACATTTCCATTCCGTCGTATTTAAAGCTGTCGGTTCCCCTGCGCTCGATGATCTCGTCGAAATTATATGGCATATGATTGGGTTTATAGTGCGGGTAAACTGGGTTGGTTATGTTTTAGCAATCGACTCTTTCGAGTAGGGTGTATTGCGGGTTTTTATGGGCACGGAGTACAAAATCAAATCTGTTTAGGTCGAGGCATAGCTCAAAATCTTCTTGCGGAGCCCAGCTTTGGCTTTCGGGTGCGAAAAACCTTGCACCCGATCCGCTTCTGATCTTGGACCGCATGGCATCGAAATCGCTATGGATACCCAGAAGGCAATTTTGAATGTACACAGCACACAATGTGTCCTCGTCGGTTGGGTAGTTGCAGGCATAGCCCATACAAACCAGCGACACATTGGATGGTTTGCGGTGCTGAATGTAGCGAACAATCGCACCCGCATTGACAAAACTGCCGGTTATAATCTCATCGGCTTGCAGTGCGTTGGCAATTCCTTGCGTGCCAGAACTTGTGGTGTGAACAACAGCTCTGCCGCCGATATCTCCCACCATCAGGTGGTAGGGTGAATTGCCGTAATCGAATCCCGGTGGCATACGTTCATCCCTTTCTCCAACCAGCAGGGCGTTGGGCATTTGCTCCTTCAGTTGGTAGGCAGTATCAATGTCGCCCACCGGGTAGATAGGGCCTGCACCTTTATCTGATGCGTAACAGGCAGTACTGAAGGCCCTGAACACATCAATAACAACGACGAGTCCTTTCGCATTTCGGGCTCCCTCCAGCAAATCCAAAATCTCAATGTGCATGATGTAGAAAAATTCTCTTTGATATGGACAAAATTCGGACTTCTATAATCCGGCCTAAAATTAGCCTTTATTGGCAGCATGCGCATTTCTTTGGATATGAATTAACGCTTTTTGGTGTGTTTTTCCGAAAACCAACTACCTGTTGGCTCGAAATAGCAGAAATCGACAAATTATGGGGAGACTAACAATCCAGTATTTACTTTTTATGCTACCATTTGGCCGGTATTGGGGAAATCCAAAAAAAGTTAACATTAGAACGATATATGAT
>CAYGIQ010000191.1:0-4374 GCA_964349885.1 uncultured Prolixibacteraceae bacterium
ATATAATATTTATTTATTGTTTTTCAATAATTAATACTACATTTGCCACATCCAACCAAAACTTATTAAGATGTCGGCAAAAAACAACTTCGTATTTACCCTTCTGACCATTCTGTCCTGGATTATTTTTATTGGGTTAAGTATTGAGGCCGGGAGTTTGATTTTCATCTTTATAATTAAACTCCTAAGGCCGGAATTTTTATCCCCCATCTACAACCAGATCGATCTGAGTCTGCTCTACAGCAGCAGCCAGGCGGCATATTACGCCATGTATTCATTTGTAATGGCAATTGCCCTTATGAAAGCGCACCTTTTCTATGTCGTTGTCCGCCTGTTAAGCAAACTGGATCTGACAAAACCCTTTAACCCTTTCGTTGCGGCTCAAATAGGAAAAATCAGCTACTTCACGCTATCCATCGGGTTGGTAAGCTTTATTGCCCGCCAGTCGGCCAAAAATTTGCTGCACCGTGGCAATCCCGTCGAACAGCTCAACCAGTTTTGGGTCGACAGTCAGGCTTACATTCTCATGGCAGCTGTCATCTATATCATAGCCACCATTTTCAAAAAGGGGATTGCACTGCAAAATGAGTACGATTTAACGGTATAGGCTATGGCAATTGTAGTCAATCTGGATGTTATGATGGCCCGCCGGAAAATGTCGCTCAACGAGCTTTCCGACAAAGTGGGGCTAACCCTTTCGAACCTTTCCATATTAAAAACAGGTAAAGCAAAGGCCATCAGGTTCAGCACCCTGGAGGCCATCTGCCATGCACTGGAATGTCAGCCGGGCGATATTCTGGAATATCAGGCCGGGCATGATGAAACAACAGAATACTGATTGCCAATATTGGGTTCAATACCTGTATGCACCCTTACAGTTTGTTCCCCGATGCAAGGCAACCGGTATCCATAATTTTACTGCGTGGCTACCGACTTATTTCAGGTGCTCCCTAAAAAACGCAATGGTACGTTCCCACGCCAGTTTAGCCGCAGCTTCGTCGTACCGTGGGGTCGAATCGTTGTGAAATCCGTGGTTCACGGCCGGATAGAAATGTACCGTATAGTTTTTGCTGTGGGCCTTGAGTGCAGCTTCATAAACTGCCCAGCCCTCATTTACACGGGTATCGAGTTCGGCATAGTGGATCAGAAGCGGAGCCTGGATGGTGGGGACATCGGCTGCATCGGGCTGTCCGCCGTAAAACGGTACGGCAGCTTTTAATTCGGGGAGCCTAACGGCCATCATGTTGGAGATCCATCCACCGAAACAGAAACCAACTACCCCGATATTTCCATCGCATTCAGGATGCGATTTGAGGTATTCGTAAGCGGCAATGAAATCTTCGAGCATCTCGTCGCGGTTGCGCTTGCTTTGCATCTCCCTTCCCTGATCATCGTTGCCGGGGTATCCGCCCAGAGGGCTAAGGGCATCGGGAGCCAGCGAAATAAATCCCGCCAGTCCGCTGCGGCGCCCAACATCTTCAATGTATGGGTTTAACCCACGGTTTTCGTGCACCACAACCACTCCCGGAAGCTTTTTGGTATTTCCGGCAGGCCGCGAAAGCAAACCTTTGATTTTTCCTCCTCCTTTAGGGGAATTGTATTCGATAAAACTACTGTTTAACCTCGGATCATCGGCCTTTATCTGAATGTTGGCTTGGTAATTCGGCATGATAAAGCTCATAAGCGAGGCCACCGTAAGTCCTCCAACGGCATACGCCGACAGTCTTTCCATAAAATGCCTCCGATCGATTCGGCTGTGCGCGTAGTCGTCGTACAAATCGAATACTTCCTGACTGATCTGCTCTTTTTTAATGTTGCTCATAATGGTAACTTTTGGTATTGTAATACGCTGGTTGTCAAAATATTTTCAATTGAAAGTTTCTAAGATAAAGCAAATTCAATAAAATTACAATCAAATACAAATAATGCAGTACCGTCCAAAATAAACAATGCACCGTACAAGCCGACCAAGAAGGTTTTAGCCCTCACCTAACAATGCTTTACGTGCATCGCATACAAGGACAGCAGCCTGAGGTTTTGCCTCAATTGGGGTGAAGTGCTTTGGTTGTCAATTTTTTCGTAACATTGAAACGAGGTTTTTCGAAAGTGCAAAGAAGCCCTACAACCTTAGTCAGAATTAAACCTTAATACCACAATGACAATGCATTAAATATGTAGCATTAAAAAAATCTAACTATGCCAATTAAAGGACAAATATCAAGCAACCCAATCAACTGTGACTCTTATGAGTTTCTTGAAACGGCCAACGACACCCATGGGAAACGGGTAACTTTGAAAGCTACCATAAACAGCAAAGGACAACTTGTGCCTAAGCACCTGCACGTTCTTCAAGATGAAACTTTTGAAGTTGTTTCAGGCAAGCTAACGGTTTGGTCCGAAGGCCAAATAAGTACACTGACTGCAGGAGAAAAAATTACACTACCCAAAAACATCCCGCACAACCATTATAACATGGAAGATTCCCCCCTGTGTTATATCCAAACGGTGGAACCAGCATTAGACTTCGAATATTTAATTGAGAACTTGGCTGGACTTGCGGCCGATGGAAAAAGTAAAAATGGAAAATATGGCCTAATTCAAGAGCTGGTAACACTTAAATACCTTGACAGCAAATCCTATCTTGCAGATATTCCAATTGGAATTCAGAAGGTATTAATGAACACAATTGCGCCTATCGGAAGATTGTTTGGTTATAGGGCCATATATAAAAAGTATTCGGGAATAGAAAAATAGATGCCGCTTTCAGCAATTAATCGGAAGGGACGGTTCGAGGCTTACATCCAGCTTTTTCGCTGCATAGCGGAACGATGGGTACTCTGATCAAAGTTTTTGCGCTATATGCTGTTGAGATCAACTTTTTGAATCGACGGTTTCACTATCTTTGAACATCAAGCCCATTGGTCGGGATGCCAACATCGCAACTTTTTTACTCAAAATCTGGCAGACCATCCATTGAAGTAAATTCATTCACCAACTAAAAAAACCATGAAACGAAGATCTTTCCTTAAGAATTCTGCCGTAGCCCTTGGAGCCGCAGCTGTAGTACCGGCAACAGCCAGCAACCTGCCCGCCGGTGCATCCCAAAAATCGGTGTACGAGCTCAGAATTTACCAGCTCAACTCCACAGGAGCAAAAAACAGCTTTATCGAATACCTCACCGGGGCCGTTATGCCCTACTGGAATCAAATGGGTGGCAAGGTGGGTATCTTCTCGGAATACAGTCTCGAAGACCCCCCAAAACTCTATGTTCTGCTAACCCTAACCGACGGTGCAAAATACTTTGAGGTTCTCCATAATATGGAATCGAATGCAGCCTACCGTGCAGCTGCCAAAAATTATTTGGAAACTACGGCCTTAAGACCCCTCTATTCCCGTTATGAGACGCTGCTGCTTGAGGCATTCGAAACCATGCCTACCCTGCGCCAACCGTCATCCGACCGGGGTTTAATGGAACTCCGCATATACGAGAGCAACAACGAAGATTCCCTACGTCGCAAAATATTGATGTTCGATAAAGAAGAGATTCCCTTGTTCGACAAGATTGGAATTACAACTACTTTCTTTGGAAAAAACATAGCTGGTGGCTTTATGCCGGCGCTCACCTATATGTCGTTTTTCAAGGATATGGAAACCCGTAACAAAGCTTGGGATGCTTTCAGGGTACATCCGGAATGGGTTGCCATGCGCGACAAGCCAGAATATGCCAATACCGTTAGCAAGGTTCGGAAGATCTTTTTACTACCCGAAGCAACTTCTCAAATCTAAAACCCAAAAGTTATTGTCAGCGCAAGCCTTTCAGAAATGGGAGGCTGAATGAAGAGTTGATCTGCATCGTTTCATAAAGCCAATTCCGGCAGTCGGTCAGGGAGGTGCTAACGTGGAGAATTTCCGCACTGAACAATTGTTTCCAATAGTTCACGCACCTCACGTGGCCCTTCCAGCCGATACTTTGCCATAGTTTTGGACGACCCTACCTTTATGGTAATTGCATGCTCCGGAATCTGTGAGAATAGAAACTCATCGGTCCAATCGTCGCCTACAGCCAAAATTTTATCAACATCGAGCTGCATAAGCAGCTTCACGGCCGCCCGACCTTTGTTTACACCGTAATTCTTTATTTCTACAACCTTATTGCCTTCCAGTATTTCCAATTCGAGGTTCGAGACCAAACTTTTTAGCTCATCCTTCAGTTCAATGGCACGATATGCACCAAGCTCGGGGTCACATTTGCGGTAATGCCATACCAAACTATAGTTCTTTTCTTCGATAAAAGAGCCTGGTGTCCGATCAACATAAAACTCAAGGGCCGGGCGAATGTGCTGAAAGGGGCGGAATTGCTTAGGCTGAGGGTGG
>CAYGIQ010000192.1:0-1749 GCA_964349885.1 uncultured Prolixibacteraceae bacterium
GTTTATCTTCTTCTGCAGAACCTCTTTGATCCTGTCCTCGAAAGGAGCTATAGCTTCCGGTAGTTTGAGGCTGGCGTCAAAAAACTTATGGTTAACGGTCTTTATCTCCGCTATGATCTGCCCGCCCGGGAACTTTATCTCGCCTTTCCCGAAACCGGTCATCGATCTGATCATGGATATAAATTTCGGGTAAAGGTACGAAATTGCAGGTTAGACCCATCACCCTGTTAATGAACGCGGGAAACAATCTCTTGTCCTTTCAGGATGGCTTCGAGGTTGAGTGGAATCAGGTTGTGGTACCTTGGTGGCAGTGATTTTTCGAGGCCTTTTTCAACATTGTCGAGGCTAACTATGGGTCGTACTTTGAGATAACCTCCAACGATAATCATATTAAAAACCCTTGGATTTCCCATCGCAACCGCAGTGCGTGTGCCTTCTACTGTGTATATTTCAATGTCTTTGCGGGTAGGAGGGTGTACAATACCATTGGGATCGTACAATAAAATACCCCCAGGCTTGACGGTTTTTTCGAATTTATCCATCGATTGCTGGTTAAGGATGATGGCAGTGTCGAAACTACTGAGCACTGGGGAGCTTATGCGGTAGTCGCTTACGATTACTGTAACGTTGGCTGTGCCTCCACGCATTTCGGGGCCATAAGAAGGGAACCAAGTGACCTCCTTATTGTCCATTATGCCGGAATAGGCCAGAATTTTACCCATCGAGAGTACCCCTTGTCCGCCAAACCCTGCAATGATTAATTCCTCTGTCATAGCTGTTTTGTTTTAATTGGATTCGGGTTTATCGTTGTCTTTGATTTCGCCGGGAGTGAAGATGGGGAACATGTGTTCTTCCATCCATGTATTGGCTCCTGTCGGGGTCATCTTCCAACCCGAATTACAGGTAGAAACTACCTCTATGAAGGAGATTCCTTTTTTATCCATCACATTTTTAAATCCTTTCCGTATGGCCGATTTGCATTTTCTGACGGTGCCTGCGGTGTGAGCCGACTGTCTTGTAACATAGTGGACTCCGGGTAGCATGGCAATCATTTCGGTTATTTTAAGGGGGTGGCCGCTCAGTTCAACGTTTCTTCCCCCTGGCGAGGTAGATGTTTTTTGTCCCAGAAGGGTAGTGGGTGCCATCTGGCCGCCAGTCATACCATAAATGGCATTGTTGATGAAAATTACAAGCAGATTTTCCCCCCGGTTGCAGGCATGCAGAATCTCACCGGCACCAATCGAGGCCAAATCACCATCGCCCTGATAGGTGAAAACGATCTTATCGGGGTTGGTTCTGGCAATTCCGGTAGCAACTGCAGGGGCCCGTCCATGCGCAGCTTGTTGCCAATCGATGTCGATATAGTTGTATGCAAAAACGGCACATCCAACGGGAGATACGCCGATGGTTTTTCCCTGGATATCGAGTTCTTCGATCACTTCAGCGATTATTTTATGTACTACGCCATGAGTGCAACCCGGGCAATAGTGCATTATGGTATCGATCTGGAGTTTTGATTTGTCGTATACCAGATTTTCTGGTTTTACAATATCCTTGATGTCCATGGTGTTATTCTTTGATGAGTTTGGATTCGAGTGCTGCCAGAACTTCGTCGGGGCCCGGAAGAATACCGCCCATGCGACCAAAAAACTCAACTGGACGGTTGCATCTAGCATTGAAAACCGAAAGTTTGATGTCGTCGATCATCTGGCCTGCACTCATTTCGACCGAGAGGAATCCTTTAACGTG
>CAYGIQ010000192.1:1759-3212 GCA_964349885.1 uncultured Prolixibacteraceae bacterium
CGTGGCATGTCATATTGGCAATCTCTTTCGACGGGAATGGCCAAAGTGTAATAGGGCGAAGCAGGCCAACTTTTATGCCTTTCTCCCTGCCAAGTTCTACTGCTTTTTCGCAAATTCTGGCCGAGGTGCCAAAAGCTACCAATATATAGTCGGCATCATCGCACATTAATTTTTCGAAACGCACCTCATTGGCTTCGATGATGCGAAATTTTTCCTGAAACCTAAGGTTGTTCTGCTCCATTTTGTGGGAGTCCATTTCAAGGGAGGTTATCACCCTTTGTGGTTGACCTCTTCTTTTTCCGGTGGTTGCCCAGCTGCCGTTTTTTTGTTCAATTTCAGTGGCGGTCCAGCATGGCGTATAATCAGCAAGTTCTACCTTTTCCATCATTTGTCCGAGTGCTCCATCGGTTAGAATCATGGCTGGATTGCGGTATTTAAATGCAAGGTCGAAAGCAAGACCCACAAAATCGTGCATCTCCTGCACCGATGCTGGTGCGAGGGTGATAAGACGGTAGTCGCCATGACCGCCCCCTTTAACTGCCTGGTTATAGTCGGCTTGCGACGGCTGAATGGTTCCGAGTCCGGGTCCACCCCGCTGAACATTGACGATCAGGCAAGGAAGTTCAGCGCCGGCAATATAGGAGATTCCTTCCATCATCAGACTTACCCCGGGACTAGACGAGGAGGTCATAGCTTTCTTTCCTGTGGCAGCAGCCCCATACACCATATTGATGGAAGCCACTTCGCTTTCGGCCTGCAGAACTACCATACCGGTGGTTTCCCAAGGCCTAAGTTCCATAAGGGTCTCCATCACCTCCGACTGTGGGGTAATGGGATATCCAAAGTACCCATCGCAGCCACATCTGATGGCGGCTTCTGCAATGACTTCATTTCCCTTCATTAGTCGTAATTCACCCATAACAATTTGAAACTTTGGTTATATTGCTAAATTTTGACCCTGTAGATGGTTAAGCAGGTATCGGGACACACTACACCGCAGTTGGAGCATCCAATACAGTTTTCCGGATTTTTCATGAAGGAGTAATGATAGCCGCGACTGTTCACCTCCCTGTTTAGGTCCAGCACATCGTGCGGACAAGCTTCGACACAGAGTCCGCATCCTTTGCAGCCCTCTAGATCAACGATTACGGCACCTCTCACTTTAGCCATATGGTGGAAATTTTGAAGTCCATGATTGGGTTTTAGGAATTTTACTCCCTGAAATTTTTATGAAATCGTTGGAGACGTTGCTCCAGGTTGTCGAATTGCGAGCGGTAAACATGCGATACGCAGGCCCTGAAGCCCTCTTTTTTGCTACCGGTGTTCTTTAATGCGATGGCACTAACTCCGTAATAGAGGAGGTTGTGGACCAGCTCCGATCCGGTCATGTTACCATACCCAATGGTAAAGTAGAATCCATCGGCCAGAGGGAGTTCCTCGTCACGGTCATATA
>CAYGIQ010000192.1:3222-4363 GCA_964349885.1 uncultured Prolixibacteraceae bacterium
GTTGAGAAAGAGCTGCTTCATAATTGAGGCCTTCTTTCCATATTCGGAAACTTCTTCCACAAAATTGAACCGCCCGTCGGAGGCCGCCTTAAACATGGCCGCGAGGGCGTATTGAGCCGAATGGCTGACTCCGGATGTTAATGCATACAGAATGCGTTGCACAATGGTGCAGCCAAAGGTGCTACAGTTGAAGCGCTCCGACAGCGGTGCATATTCCCTTTGATAGAGGCTGTTCGAGATGGCCATAACTCCGCAGCGCTGGCCGGCATAAGAGAAGATTTTTGACCCCGATATGAACAGAATATAGTTGTTGGTGTATTTGGCTACCGTTGATTGGTAGGGTGCCCTTCCGGGCGAATAGAGATCTTTGCGGAAATCCATTCCGAAGTAGGCCAAATCTTCCATAACGATAGCATCGTACCGGGTAGCCAATTCTCCAATAATGGCCAGCTCTTCTTCGGTAAAACATATCCAACTTGGGTTATTGGGGTTGGAATAGATGATGGAGCAGATGTTGCCTTCCGAGAGATAGGACTCCAGTTTGGCTTTTAACTTCTTGCCCCTATAGTTGTATACATCGAACGTAAGGTAGGGCAGGCCCATAACCATTAGCTGCTGTTTTTGTACCGGGAATCCGGGGTCGATAAACAGAGCTGTGTTTTTTACGCGATCGGTATGCCCGGCTGCAAGAAAGGCTGTATAGCTGCCTTGCATAACACCCACGGTGGGAATACATCCCTGCGGATCGACGTCGATATCCATAAAGGCTTTAATGAAACGGGAGGTCTCTTCTTTGAGCGGTTTTATACCGTCGACCATAGGGTAAATGGAAGCAACTCCGTTTTTCAATGCCTCAATTTCGGCGTCTACGCCGACTTGAGCTGCAGGGAGGCCAGGTACCCCCATCTCCATTCGGATGTACTTTTCCCCTGTTTTGGCCTCGACAGCGTTGATAAGCGCAACGATCTCGCGGATGGTTGCGTTGCCCGGGTCAGAGATTCTTAGGTTTCTGATTTCACCGTCGATGATGTCTTTTGAAATGAGTGTTTCGATCATCGTACCCTAATTTTAGATAAAGGAAGCAAAGGTTTGGAAATTCTCCAAATCTACTCCGGGCTCAAATTATTAGCTTCTGATAAAT
>CAYGIQ010000193.1:0-4362 GCA_964349885.1 uncultured Prolixibacteraceae bacterium
AACATGTCAAGTACTAAAGGAGAAAGAGGCACTATTCTGTCTTTCATCCCCTTGGCGTTTCTAATTACAATCACCATCCGCTTGCTTTCAATGTCGGTTTTCTTCAAATTCAGCAATTCGCTGCGCCTCAGTCCGGCCGAGTATATCAGACTCAGCATACTTTTGTGCTTCCTGTTTTTGCAGGCATTAAGTATAGCTCCAACTTCTTCTTCGCTCAGCACTTTGGGCAGTTGCCGGCCGCGTTTGGGGCGTATCAACTCTTCAATTACCAGACGACTGTTATGCACAGTCTGGAGGAACAGCTTCACCGCATTTATAAACTGAGTTTGATACGTGGCCGACAATTTCCTTTCAAGAATATAGCGCTCATTAAACAGCAAAATATCCTGATTGTTAATTTCATTTCCGGGTTTGCCGGTTTGGCACAGCAATATTTTAATGGCATTTGAATAGGTTTGAATGGTGCTTTCGCTATAGCGCCTGTTGCGCATCCACAGCACAAACTGTTTAAGTTCCTCCAGCCGGGCAGGAGGGAGGTCCTTAATTATGTCAACAGATGTAACGACTTTATCCCTCAATTCAACGCCAAATGCCCTGCGGTAGGTGTCATTGTCCTCTACATGCCAGCAACTTAGTGTGCTGCTCCAACGGGCTCCTTTCAGGCTTCGTGCGTTTGCATTATCGGTTGTATTGTAGGGAAAACGCAGCGCAAGGCGCTTGTGTCCTTCGTATATTACAGGCTCTATCTTCCAGTGGTGTGTATTCATGGGCAACTATCAATCCCCTGCAAATTATCGATTTGCCATCAAATTTCCTAAATGTTCGTGTCTGTTGTACATATAAACTTGATTTTCTATGCAGGATATTTGCAGCATAAAAAAACACGACCCCCGGGTCGCTAATTAAAGCTGATTAAAAAGGTGTACCAACTCGTTGGATATGCGGTTACCTGCGGTTATCTTTAGCCTTTAAATCGCTTATCTTTGGGATATGAAAGGTGCAATAGATCCCCCCGTCATAGTAGAGCAACATTTTGAGGTGCCGGCCGATATTGTTTGGCAGGCGATTACCGAACGGGAGCAGATGGTGCAATGGTATTTCGAAAATATCGAAGCCTTTGAACCACAGATTGGATTTGAGACTCGGTTCGTTATTGAAAATGAAGGCAGAATTTTTATCCATCTCTGGCGTATCGTTGAGGTGGAGCCCTTCAAAAAGATTTCCTATAATTGGAAGTACGAAGGGTATGCGGGAGATTCTACCGTTACTTTTAAAGTAATGGAGGAGGAGAAGGGATGTCGTCTGCATTTGACGCACCAGGTTTTGAATAACTTCCCACCCAATATTCCTGAATTTACAAGAGATAGCTGCTTGGGTGGATGGAACTACTTTATTCAAAATCGATTAAGGGAATTTTTGATCGATCCAATGAAGCAGTAAGCCGATGGCCTCATGGGTGTTTTATGAACACAAAAAAAGCCCTTAAATACAATTTAAGAACTTTGTGATTTTTTAATTTCTTTGGGTGCCCAGAACAGGACTCGAACCTGCACATCCTTACGAATACTAGTCCCTGAAACTAGCGCGTCTACCAATTCCGCCATCTGGGCATAAAAAATGAACTGCAATTTTGGTGGTGCAAATATATAAAAATAATAGCTGTAGTAGAGAGCAGTAAAAAAAATCCAAAACCAATAATTGCCTGTTCTGCATGGTGGTTCATTGAAAAAATATTTACATTTTTGAAGATGAGATGGGTAGCATTTGACCGACCATCTTTAAGCTTATGGAAAAAAAAGATGTTGCTGTTATACAGCGTGCCTATTTGGTGCCATTTATCATTATTACCAGTCTGTTTGCCATGTGGGGTTTTGCAAACGACATCACCAACCCTTTGGTGGCTGCATTTCGAACCATAATGGAAATTTCCAATTTTGAGGCTGCCTGGGTGCAGCTGGCGTTTTATGGTGGATACGGCACCATGGCGATTCCTGCAGCGTTGTTTATCCGCCGCTTTAGCTACAAAAGCGGTATCTTAATGGGGTTGATACTGTATGCGGTGGGCGCATTGCTATTCTATCCGGCTGCCCGATTCGAAATGTTCGGTTTTTTTCTGATGTCGCTGTACATCCTAACCTTCGGACTGGCATTTCTCGAAACAACTGCCAACCCCTTTATTTTATCTATGGGCGACGAGCAGACCGCAACCTGCAGACTTAATTTTGCACAGTCGTTTAACCCCATGGGCTCTTTAACCGGAATGTTTGTGGCGACCAATTTTATCTTATCGTCTCTCCATTCAGAGCAGCGCAACGAGGCAGGAGAGCTTATTTTTACTACGCTTAGTGAGGCCGAAAAGGCCGTTATTCGAAGTCACGATCTAATGATCATCCGAAACCCTTATGTAATTCTCGGTTTTGTAGTTTTGGCCATGTTTGTGGTGGTAGCCTTGCTCAAAATGCCCAAAACCCAGGCACTACACAGCCGCGAAACACCTGTTTCGGCTTCGGCTGCGCGTCTGTTCCGAAATCGCCGGTATATGTTCGGTGTAATTGCTCAGGTTTTTTATGTAGGGGTGCAGATCATGTGTTGGACCTTCATTATTCACTATGCCGAAAGCATAGGGCTAACCAAGGCGCAGGGTCAGAACCACAACATTGTAGCCATGATTATCTTTTTGTCGAGTCGGTTTATCAGCACATGGTTTATGAAATACTTTAGGGCATCGCTGATGCTGGCTCTCTTCGCAGTTGGTGGCATCTTCACTACTTTGGGGGTGATTTTTATTGGCGGTATGCCTGGGCTCTATTTTCTGGTGGCCACTTCCGGATTTATGTCGCTGATGTTTCCCACCATTTACGGCATTGCACTTCAGGGATTAAAGGAGGATTCAACGCTAGGGGCTGCAGGCCTTGTAATGGCTATTGTAGGCGGTGCATTAATGCCACCACTGCAGGCCCGAATTATTGATATGGGTTGGGTGGGTGCACTGCCCGCCATCAACTTCTCGTTTGTTCTGCCATTGATATGCTTTGTGGTAATAGCACTCTACGGGATTTATAGCTATAGGGATGGATTCAACGCCGAAAGTCTACGAGGCATCTCTGCAAGGGCTTAAAAGGACCTATATCGGTCAAGCAACTTAAATATTGCTGTTATGCCCTGGTAGGTTTCTAAATCTTTCTACAGGATTTGCATATGTTCCTTGTCGGTAATTTTTTCGCAGTAGGAACATTTTAGAGCCACCGGTTCCTTGCTAATTACCCTGAATCGTGTAACGATATGTTCGGCATTGGTAATGCATTTAGGGTTAAAGCAGCGCACAATCCCCAAAATGGAATCCGGAATTTCAACCACCCGTTTTTCAGTTACCTCATAATCTTTGATGATGTTCAATTTAGCATGGGGTGCAATCAATGCAATTTTGTTGATTTCGTCGTCTTCAAAAAACTTATCGGTAACCTTAATTATGGCTTTACTGCCCAGTTTGCTGCTTTCGAGATTGGTACCAAAGGTAATTTGGTTGTCGATGCGGTTTAATCCCAGTATATTGATTACATCGAATAGGTTTTTGGCAGGAATATGGTCGATGACCGTGCCCTCTTTTATGGCACTAACTTTTAGTTTGAGATTCTTCTTATCCTTCATGGTTGATTGGTTTTAGGATTGATTCTGGTATTTTGCTCTTTTGGTTGGCTACCTCAGCCCTAAAATATCGGAGATAATGGCTTCGCGTGTAAAAACCCCGTTTCTAGCCTGTTCGAAATAGTAGGCTTTTGAACTTCTATCTACATCGGGGTGGATTTCGTTTACGCGCGGCAGGGGATGCAGCACGCGTACATTCGGTTTGGTAGACTGTAGCATCTTCTCTCTCAAAATGTATACATTCTTAACTTTTTCGTACTCAATAGGATCCGAAAACCGCTCCTTTTGCACCCTGGTCATGTAGATGATATCGGCTTCTGAAATGATTTCATTAAACTCGCGGTGTTCATAAAAACGGATGCCCTTTTCGCGCAGGTAGATTTTATACTCCTCGGGCATGGCAAGTTCTTCGGGGGCGACAAAATTAAAGATCTGACCTTCGAATTCAGAAAGCGCCATCAGCAAAGAGTGCACAGTCCTTCCATATTTAAGGTCGCCTACCATAAAAACATTGAGGTTGTCGAGTCGCCCCTGCGTTTTCAGAATCGAATACATATCGAGCAGGGTTTGTGTTGGATGTTGATTGGCTCCGTCGCCTGCATTGATTACTGGCACCGACGATACTTCTGCAGCGTACCGGGCAGCACCTTCGAGGGGATGCCGCATTACAATCAGGTCGGCGTATGAGCTCACCATTTTTATGGTATCGTGCAAGGT
>CAYGIQ010000194.1:0-4348 GCA_964349885.1 uncultured Prolixibacteraceae bacterium
CTCCTCTTTTAGTGAATGAGAGCGCTAATGGGTCGCAAAACTTATCATGTTGAAGAGGTAGTTACATACAAATCACCAAAGACCTTCTCCAGAATACGATTCCGGATAATTAACCCCCCTGAGAACGAACCGTTTTATTGCTTTGCAAGAAAAACGGCGCCAATGGCAAACAATTATGTACATTTGCGGTCCATATACTTTCGCATCCTAACAGGAAACAGGTTATAAATAGCAAGTTAACACATTTACCTATGAGCAAAGTTACCAAAGAAGCCGCATTACTCTACCACTCCCAGGGGAAACCGGGGAAAATTGAGGTGGTTCCCACAAAACCCTACTCCACGCAGGCCGATCTGGCACTGGCCTACTCGCCGGGTGTTGCCGAGCCTTGCCTCGAAATAGAAAAAGATGCTGAGAAAGCCTATGAATATACCGCCAAAGGGAATTTGGTGGCTGTAATCTCTAACGGCACCGCCGTCCTTGGATTGGGCGATATCGGAACCCTGGCCGGGAAGCCGGTAATGGAGGGAAAAGGACTCCTCTTTAAAATCTATGCCGGCATCGATGTATTCGACATTGAAGTGGACGAAAAGGATCCCGAAAAATTCATCCAGGCGGTTAAGGCCATTGCTCCCACCTTTGGGGGTATCAATCTGGAAGATATTAAGGCACCGGAGTGTTTCGAAATTGAGGAGCGGTTAAAGGCGGAGCTCGATATTCCGGTGATGCACGACGACCAGCATGGAACCGCTATTATCTCCAGTGCAGGTTTATTGAATGCACTGGAAGTGGCCGGCAAAAAGATTGAGGAGATTCAGATCGTGGTAAACGGTGCAGGTGCATCGGCCAACTCTTGCACAAAACTTTACATGGCACTGGGTGCCAAAAAAGAGCATATTGTAATGCTCGACAGCAAGGGGGTGATTTCGACCGCCCGAACCGACCTGAATGCCTCAAAAAAGGTCTTTGCCACCGACCGAACCGATATCAAAACATTAGCCGACGCCATTAAAGGCGCCGATATGTTCCTGGGTCTTTCGAAAGGGAATGTATTGAGCCAGGAGATGATCCGGAGCATGAATCCAAATCCCATCGTCTTTGCATTGGCCAACCCCACCCCCGAAATCTCGTACGACGAAGCGATGGCCTCTCGCCCCGATGTCATTATGGCCACAGGACGTTCCGACTACCCTAACCAGATTAACAACGTAATCGGCTTCCCCTACATCTTCCGCGGCGCCCTCGATACCCGATCCCGTGCCATCAATGAGGAGATGAAACTGGCTGCCGTAAAGGCCATTGCCGAGCTGGCCAAAGCCCCGGTTCCCGATGTGGTAAACGTGGCCTACAACGTATCAAGACTGACCTTCGGTCGCGACTATTTCATACCTAAGCCGGTAGACCCGCGCCTTATCACCGAAGTATCGTGTGCCGTTGCAAAAGCAGCCATCGATTCGGGGGTGGCACGGCGAGAGATTACCGACTGGGAGAGCTACAAAATGCAACTGCGCGAAAACATGGGCTACGAGAGCCGCATGACCCGCCGCTTTATCGATATGGCCCGCAGCAACCCCAAACGGGTTGTCTTTGCCGAAGGGAGCCACCCCAATATGCTGAAAGCTGCCGTACAGGCGCACGAAGAGGGTATCTGCAAACCGATTCTGCTGGGTAACGACGAGAAGATTGCCAAGATGGCCGAAGAGCTGAAGCTGAGCCTGGAAGGTTGCGAAGTGGTAAACCTTCGCCACGACAACCAGGAGTCTCGCCGTGCCCGCTACGCACAGATTCTCTCCGAAAAGCGGGGACGCGAGGGCGCTACCTACGATGAGGCGCGCGACAAGATGTTCGAGCGCAACTATTTTGGGATGATGATGGTCGAAACCGGAGAGGCCGATGCCTTTATCACCGGGGTGTATACCAAATACTCCAACACCATCAAGGTGGCAAAAGAGGTAATCGGAATCCGCGACGGGCTGAACCACTTTGGCACCATGCACATTCTCACCTCCAAGAAGGGCACCTACTTTATGTGCGATACGCTCATTAACCGGCACCCCGATACCGATACTCTGGTCGACATTGCCCGTCTGGCCGAGCATACGGTCCGTTTCTTTGCCATGGAGCCTGTGATTGCCATGCTTTCGTACTCCAACTTTGGCGCCGACAACGAGGGCAGCCCCGTAATGGTACATGAGGCGGTAAAAATTCTGCACAAACAATACCCCCACTTGGCAATCGATGGCGAGATGCAGGTAAATATTGCCTTGAACAAAGAGCTGCGCGACCGGAAATACCCCTTCACCCGACTGGCTGGCAAAGAGGTAAACACCTTGGTGTTCCCCAACCTCAGTTCGGCCAACTCGGCCTATAAACTGCTGCGCGAAATGGGCTATGCCGAATCGATCGGCCCCATCCAGATGGGTCTGAAAAAACCGATTCACTTTACCGACTTCGAGAGTTCCGTTCGCGACATCGTCAACATCACCGCAGTGGCCGTAATCGATGCCATCGTGCAAGAGCAACTCGACAAAGGGGCTGCTTCCTGATCCTGTCGAAAAGTCAACCCGATTTTCGCCCAACCGAAAAAAGACAATTCTAAAAAGAGAGTGCTTTCCTAAAGGGAGGCACTCTCTTTTTTTACTTCTTCAGGGCTGCAAAATTTTCGTCCACACTCGAAAATTCATGTGAAAATCGCAAGATATTCTTCCACACTCGAAATTTTTTCAAGAGGATTTTGAAAGAGACTACCCTGACACAACCGAATATTGTATTACTTTGCGAAGCGTGGTAATAAGCATTTCCAATACTACTTACTGCCTCGAACTACATCTGGCAGTAACCGAACGAACGATTGTGACTTATAACCCCAAAAAAATAACCCAAATGATTACCAAACTATCGATTGCATCGGCACTGTTACTGGCAGTGTTTGCAAACAGCCTCAATGCACAGGATTGGACTCAGTTTCTCGGACCCGACAGAAATAGCATTTCTGCTCAAAAAGGCATTTTACGCAGTTGGCCCGAAACCGGTCCCCAACAGCTCTGGGCTGTAAATGTTGGAATCGGATATGGCGGGCCTGTAGTAAAAGCGGGCAAAGTCTATTTGCTCGACCGCGACGATGCCGTGGGCGACAACCTTCGATGTTTCGATCTTGCCACAGGAAAAGAACTTTGGAATGTTGCCTACAATGCACCCGGCGAGGTGATGTTTCCCGGTTCAAGGAGCGTTCCGGCAATCGATGGCAATCATATCTATTCGTGCGGACCCTATGGCGACTTATATTGCATCGACATTAACACACACAAAACGGTTTGGAATAAGAATGTGTGGACAGATTTTGGTGGCAAACAAATTCCGATATGGGCCATTTCGCAATGCCCCCTGGTGTATGGCAATCTACTCATTATTGCTTCACAGGCCCCCGAGGCCGGTGTGGTTGCCTATAACAAGATAACCGGCGACATGGTTTGGAAAACGCCCAATTTGGGCAACGAAACCTATGTAAGTCCTTCCGTTGTAAAAATCGACGGCGCCGATCATATCGTGATGGTCACTTCGTCGACCAACACAATCGGACACCCAGGAGCAGAAAAGACTCCCGGAAATATTACAGGAATCGAGCCTCTTACAGGAAAGATACTCTGGAACCATGCCGGATGGGAATGTCATATTTCGGTTCCGAGTGCCGTAGATGCAGGCAATAACAAAATTCTGGTTGTAGGTGGATACGAACTCGGGGCCATGATGATTCAAGTTGGGAAAAAGGCCGATGGTAGCTTCGAAACAAAAGAACTCTTTAAGACGGTTGAATTTGGCGACCAAACCAAAACTCCCTTACTGTATAAGGGTTACTTCTATGCACAATATGGCACCAATAATCGGCGCGACGGCTTGGTTTGTATGAGTATGGATGGCGAAATTATGTGGAAAACAAAGCGGGCCCCCGACTTCAACAAAGGCAGTATGATACTGGCCGACGGGTTGATTTTAGCTACCGATGGCGCAAAGAATCTCTATTTGATTGAGCCCGACCCAACCGCCTTTAAAGCAATTGCCAAAGCCGAATTGCTGAGGTTAAAGAGCACCGGCGACGAAAACTCCATTGCCAACCGGATTGGTGGCTCCATCCAAAACTGGGGGCCAATGGCACTTGCCGATGGCAAACTGTTGCTTCGCGATCAAAGTCGGTTGTTTTGTGTAAAGGTTGCTGAATAAACGGCTTCGAAGCACACTTACCACGTTCCCTTCTCCCTGCCCACCGGCAGATATACCTCGTCCGACCCTACTACCCCTGTGGGTGAATAACTCTCCACCCGCACCCGCAGCGTTCGGGCAAAGTTTCTGC
>CAYGIQ010000195.1:0-4254 GCA_964349885.1 uncultured Prolixibacteraceae bacterium
AGGTCTTTCATGTATCAATAAATCGTATACAATGAGAAAAGTATTGTTAACTGCACTATTTGCCATTTTGATGGTAGCTTCGGGCTGGGCTCAAAAATTTGCTTTTATTGATTCTGACTATATCCTGGAAAGTATTCCAGCGTTTAATGCAGCACAGGATCAACTCGATCAGCTTTCGCAGCAATATCAAAAGGAGTTGGAGTCGATGTACGCAGATATCGAAAAGATGTATCAGGACTTTCAAGCTGAGAGTGTATTGCTTACCGACGACATGAAGCGCAAGCGCGAGGATGTAATTATTACCCGTGAAAAGGAGTACAAAGATTTGCAGCGACGCTATTTTGGACCGAATGGAGATCTTTTTCGCCGTCGCCAGTCGTTGGTGAAACCGATACAGGATGAAGTCTTTAATGCTGTTCAGGAAATTGCCGATGAGGGCAGCTATGCCGTTATTTTTGACAAGGCTGGCGGCACTACTTTGCTGTTTTCAAACCCCAGGTATGACCTGAGCGATCAGGTATTGCAAAAACTTGGTTATAAGAATTAATTTCTATATTTGCCACACAAAAATTTGATAACCACACATTGATTATGAAAAACATTTCAAAGATTATTGCCTTACTATCATTCGTTTTGATTGCGGGCAGTGCCATAGGCCAGGAGGGAAAATTCGGGCATATCGATCTCCAGGCGCTTATTCAGGTTATGCCTGAAAGGACCCAAGCAGAGGCTGCTTATACCAAAGAAGTTGAGGAGCTTGAGCAGCAGTTTGGTACTATGCAAACTGAGCTTGAAACGAAATACAATGAATATATTCAGCGCCGCGATTCACTTTCGGAAATAGTTCGTTCTGCGCGTGAAGCAGATATTCAGGATCTCCAACAGCGTATTCAGACATTTCAGACGATTGCTCAGCAGCAGCTGCAGCAGAAACAAAATGAGATGTTGCGACCCATATTCGAGAAGGCCCAAAAAGCTGTTGCTGATGTAGGTCGTGAGCGTGGACTGATCTATATTTTCGATGTAAGTGGTGAACTGGGAACAGTACTATACCGCTCTCCCGAGAGCGTTGATGTAATGCCCCTGGCTAAACAAAAATTGAATATTCAGTAATCGAACATTTGCGATATTATTTCAGAAAGCTACCTCTTGGTAGCTTTTTTTTTTGACCCCAGGTATTAACCCCTTCGTTTCTGCTGAAGATCTTCTAAATTCCAATGTTGTTAAACAAGAACCGACGGTGTGAACCATAAAATTTCTTAAATTCAACCATTGTTTGATGATAAAAAATGAACTAATATGATAAATCAAAATGCTGCACTGGAGCAGGAAAATACCATTTATCAGAAAGTAAATCTCTTCGAAGTTGCGTGGGAGGTCTGTAATCAGGTTGGAGGTATCTATACAGTTATCCGTTCCAAAGTCCCTTCTGTTATAGAAAAAATTGATAAGAATAACTACTTCCTGTTGGGTCCATATATTGAAAGTCAGGCAGCCGTTGCTTTTGATCCATATACCAACTATGATGGGCCTGTGGGGCAGGCTGTTTTACGCATGCGAGAAATGGGTTATGATGTGCATTTCGGACAGTGGATTGTTTCCGGCCGGCCTACCGTTATCCTTTTTAACCCATTTTCGATATTCGATAAGCTTGGTGAAATCAAATATTCCATCTGGGAACAGCATCATATCTCGCTCCCCGATAACGATGCCTTACTTAACCAGGTTGCCTCGTTTGGCCATCAGGTGAATGCGTTTTTCAAAATTTATTGTGAGTTGGGAGGCTGTCATCTTAACAATATTGCCCATTTCCATGAGTGGATGGCCGGATTACCTATTCCGGGCATACGACACGAAAATCTCAACATCAAGACCGTCTTCACAACCCATGCTACCTTATTGGGGCGTTATTTGGCGATGAACGATACCAAATTCTATGACCATCTTGCATTTTACGATTGGGAAAAAGAGGCAAATTTTTTTAATGTACGTGCCATTGTTGATATTGAGCGGGCTGCAGCGCACGGATCCCATATCTTTACTACGGTTAGTCAGGTTACCGCACAGGAGTGTAAGTACCTTTTGGGGCGCGATCCTGAGGTTATTTTGCCCAATGGCCTGAATATTCAGCGGTTCGAAGCCCTTCATCAGATTCAGAATCTGCATGCCGAATTTAAAAGTAAGATCCACGATTTTGTTATGGGGCACTTTTTCCAGAGTTATGCTTTTGATCTCGATAAAACCATCTACTTTTTTACTTCTGGCAGATATGAATACTACAACAAGGGCTACGATATTACCCTTGAGGCGCTGGCACGATTGAACTGGAAAATGCAATATGCAGGCATCGACCGCACGGTAGTATGTTTTTTTATTACCAAACAACCTTTTCATTCGTTCAATCCTGAAGTTCTTGAAGCCAAAGCGCAAATCGAAGATATCCGTAGAGCATGCGAAGAGATTCAAGAGCAGGTGGGCGATCGGTTGTACAAGGCAATTACATCGTCTACAGGACCTTATCAGTTTCCGAACCTTACCGATTTGGTAGAGGATTATAACCGTCTTAAATTGCGCCGGTTTGTTCAGGGCTGGAAGTCAAAGAGCCTGCCTAAGGTGGTAACCCACAATTTGGTGGCCGACCATAAAGATGAAATCTTGAATTTCCTGCGGACTGCAAACCTGGTTAACAATCAGCACGATAAGGTAAAGGTGGTCTATCACCCCGACTTCGTTACCGCCTCCAATCCGCTCTTTAAAATGGATTATTCGCAGTTTGTGCGTGGCTGTCACCTAGGTATCTTCCCAAGCTATTATGAGCCCTGGGGGTATACCCCTCTTGAGAGCTTGGCCAGCGGTGTTCCTTCAGTAACGAGCGATTTGTCGGGTTTTGGCGACTACGTGATGCACAACTTTCCTGACAAGGAAAAGGCAGGTATGTTCATTGTTGAGCGCAAGCAGATGGACTTTAACGAATCTGCCAGCCAGCTCTCTGAGATTCTTTTCCGATTTGTGCAGATGAACCGGCGGGAGCGTATAAACCTCCGCAACAACTGCGAAGCTGCTTCGCCGCACTTCGATTGGCGTAATCTTGGAAAATATTACGATCGTGCCTACGAACTGGCTTTGAGCCGTTGAAATGAGTGCTATGTTTCAGAAACCAGCACCCATAGGTGTATTTGATTCAGGTTACGGCGGGCTAACCATCTTACGGGAGTTACGACGGAAATTGCCACAATACGATTTTTTATACCTTGGCGACAACGCCCGAACACCCTATGGTACCCGGTCATTCGAGGTGGTCTACAACTATACCCTCGAAGCAGTAACCTACTTGTTTGGCCAATCTTGTCCGCTGGTAATTTTGGCCTGTAATACCGCTTCTGCTAAGGCACTCCGCAATATACAGCAATGTGATCTACCGCATCTTGCACCCGATAATCGTGTATTGGGGGTAATACGTCCATGTGTGGAGAAGGTGGCTGAGTTAACCCGTAATGGTAGGGTCGGGGTCTTGGGAACTCCCGGCACCGTATCTTCGATGTCGTATCCCATAGAGTTTGAGAAGTGGAGTAGGGGCAGGGTGACCTCAACAGTTCAACATGCCTGTCCAATGTGGGTGCCCTTGGTTGAAAACAATGAAACCGATCATGAAGGTGCCGATTATTTTGTGCAGCGCGACCTTCAACTGTTGCTTGAGCAAGATCCGAACCTCGATACGGTGGTTTTGGCCTGCACGCATTATCCGCTCTTGTTGCCTTCCATCAAGAGATTTCTGCCCAACCATCTCCAGCTGGTCGACCAAGGGCCAGTGGTCGCTGAGAAACTTTTTGAATACCTAATCCGGCATTCAGAAATGGAACAGCGGCTTTCCAAAGGGGGTACTGTACGTTACCTAACTACCGAAACCGCCGCAAATTTTGAAGCAAAAGCTTCCCTGTTTTTGGGCGAATCGATATCTGCCAATAAAGTGGACCTTTGATCAGCTTTTTTTGATGCTGTTTGCAACTACCGATTGCATAAATTCTTTTTCCTGATCGAGTACCTCGAGGTATCTGAACTGAGCCAAAGTACGTGTTTTGTTGTGCAAGGGATAAGCAGTTTTATAATAGGTGTCGCCGTTAAGGTAGTCGGTGAGAAAACGTATGGTTTGTTCCCAAACCATATACTGGCAGCCAAATGCTAGGTTATCAATTTCTAGTGGAGTAAGAAAAGCTTTGCTTTTTGATAGGTATCCTTCTGTAAACGACTGATAAT
>CAYGIQ010000196.1:0-4175 GCA_964349885.1 uncultured Prolixibacteraceae bacterium
ATTTTTGACGAACTTCCCTAAGAAAAAAGCTATGCCCAACAACGAAAGACTCATTTCACTTGATGCCTTCAGGGGCTTTACCATTGCAGCCATGATTCTCGTCAACAATCCCGGCGACTGGAACAATGTATATGCACCTCTATTGCATATGGACTGGCATGGTATTACGGTAACCGATCTTATTTTTCCCTTCTTTCTATTTATCGTTGGGGTTTCCATTGCGCTTGCCTACACCAAAAGAGTTGAACTTGGAGCCCCCAAAGGGGATATGTATAAAAAGATTGTTTTCCGATCGCTGAAGATTTTTGCGGTAGGGTTGCTGCTCAACCTATTCCCCTTGTTTAATTTTGGAGAACTCCGGGTAGCAGGGGTATTGCAGCGAATTGCCATTGTATTTCTGTTCTCGGCATTTTTCTTTTTAAACTTCAAATGGAAGCGACAAGCGCTCATAGGAGGCGGCATTCTTATACTTTACTGGCTGGCAATGGTTCTAATTCCGACCCCAGGGTATGGTAAAGCAATGCTGGAACCCGGCATCAACCTTGCTGCCTATCTCGACTCATTTTTACTTCCTGGTAAGATGTGGCAAGGCACATGGGATCCAGAGGGATTGCTCAGCACAATTCCTGCCATCGCCACCGGAATCTCCGGATTATTGGCGGGTACGCTGCTTGTTAGCCGCAAACAGCAAGAGGAAAAAATTATATGGCTATTTGTTGCCGGATTCATTGCACTTTCTATAGGTCATGCCTGGAGCTGGTTTTTTCCGATTAATAAAAACATCTGGACCAGCTCGTTCGTAATGGTTACTTCAGGGTTGGCAATGCTCACGCTGGCAACTGTTATCTACCTTGTTGACAACCAAGGATTTCGAAAAATTGCCCATCCGGGTGTGGTTTTCGGCTCTAATGCCATAACCATTTATGTACTCGCCGATGTCTTTAGCGTTTTTACAGGGGGGATAAAACTCTTTGGCGCCTCGCTAAAACAGCATTTGCTGGATCTCTTTTATGCCGTTGGTGTTACACCAAAATTTGCCAGTCTGCTGTATGCAGTGTTCTTTATTCTTCTGCTTTATATACCGGCCTGGTGGATGCACCGGAAAAAAATATTCATTAAGCTTTAGTGATGCAACACTAAGTTTTTAAAGAGATAACTTGAGCATTTTATACATCGTACTGAAAGGATGTTTTGCCATTCTTTTGCTCAGTCGGTTTATCAATTGTCCAACGAAGAAAAATCCTTTAACAAGAATTGGTTAAATCGGTTCAGATAGGGAACCGGCCGTGAAGATGAAGTCTGCTGCAGCGAGATCATTCCAGAATTGGGGATACGATTTGGTTACTACCCCCGGGTGTACAATCTCGATATTTTTACCAAGTAAGGCCAATGGAGCAAATGCAAGGGCCATCCGATGGTCGTTGTAGGTTTCAATTTTAGGAACTTCCTGCACAAAGGAAGCATCAATTGATCCGTCCCAGCTAAGCGAACCTTCGGCTGGTTCATTCAACAGCGCACCCAGCTTTTTAAGTTCGACCATTAGGGCCTCAACTCTGTTGGTTTCCTTAATCTTCAGCGTTTCGAGCCCTGTAAAATGGAACGGAACCCGTTTCGCTACACACAACACTGCCATGGTCTGTGCCATATCGGGTGTTTCATGAAAGTTGATCGCTAACCTCGCAGGCTTGGATGCATTCAATTTTACAATACGGGTTCCCTCCAATTCAAAAAGGGTTTGGATGCCAAACGCTTCAAACCATCCGGCAATAGCAGCATCGCCCTGCAACCGGGAGTTGTAAAGATGGGGAAGTTCAATTTCACCGCCAGAACTTAATGCCAGCATCTCGTACCAGTAGGAAGCGGCCGACCAGTCGGACTCCACCGTAAAGGGCATCGGTCTATAGGGTTGTTCTTCGACGTGGATTTCATTATCCACGAAGGTTGACTGAATTCCAAAGCGGCGCATCAGGTCAAGAGTCATCTCGATATAGCTCCGGGAGGTAATCCGGTTTTGTAGCCGCAGGGTAAGGCCGCCTTCCAGGGTAGGCCCGATCATCAGCAGAGCAGAAATATACTGACTTGAAACACTTCCGTCGAGGTCAAAAGTACCGCCCTTCAGGTGAGAACCCAAAATCCGCAAGGGAGGGAAACCCTCCTGCTCGAGATAGTCGATATGGGCTCCCATTTTGCGCAGGCTATCCACCAAAATGTGGATAGGGCGCTGCTTCATCCTGGGAGATCCAGTGACCGTCCATTCACCCGTAATTTTTGAAAGGAAAGCGGTAAGAAACCGCATGGCCGTGCCTGCATGGCCGATATCGAAGTTGTTGTGGTTCGAAGAAAGGGCCTCCTTAAGAACCCTTGTGTCGTCGCTATCGGACAGATTGCCAATCTCTGTTACGCTGTAGGCAAGCGCATTAATAATAAGCACCCGATTGCTGATGCTCTTTGATGAGGGCAAAAATACTTTCGTAAAAAGCGGCGCCCCACTGTGCGATACCCTGTACAATTCCGATGAAATAATTCCCATTTACTTAGATCGATTTTTGCAGATATTCGAGCGATTCGTAAATCAGCTCCTTGGTGCAATGCCGGTTTATGGTGAATTGGCCAATACCCTCTATTAGTGTAAAGTTAATCCTGTCGCCTTCGTTCTTTTTATCGTGCTGCATGAGTCTGTAAAGCGCGTCGAAATCGTCGCCGGTAATGCTAAATCCTCCATACAACCCGGTAATCCAACGCGAAATTCGCTCCAAATCGGCCTCTGGGAATCCCACAACTTTTGATGAAAGGTACAGTTCGGCTATCATACCCCACGCTACTGCATAACCATGCAGAACAGGCCTATGTTGTTTCATTGCCAGACTTTCAATGGCATGACCGGCGGTGTGTCCAAAATTCAATGCTTTTCGAATGTTTTGTTCGGTGGGATCGCGTTCCACAAAATAGGATTTTATGGCCACAGAGTGTTGTATGGGTTCCATTAACTCCATCGTTTGATGGTTGTTCAAATCAATGGAATACAACTCATTCAGATGCGCTTCGCTGTGAATGAGTCCATGCTTGATCATCTCAGCAAATCCCGACAACCTATTTCCTTGATCGAGTGTGCTTAGAAAATAAGTGCTGATCATCACGGTATCGGGCACGCTAAAGGTGCCGATTTCGTTCTTGTAGCCACCAAAGTTAATCCCTGTTTTTCCTCCAACGGAGGCATCCACCTGCGACAATAAGGTAGTTGGAACATTTACAAATCGAATACCCCTTTTAAAAGTAGAGGCAGCAAATCCAGCCAAATCGGTGAGCATACCACCCCCTATGTTGACCAAAAGCGATTTGCGGTCGGCGCCCCTGTCGCACAAGAACTGCCACACAAGTTCAACACTGCGCATCTGTTTTTGTGCTTCGCCCGACGGTACCACAACAATAGGCAAGTTCTTAAACTCCTCAAAGAAATGTGCATACAAATCGTAAACCTTTTCCTCTGTGGCGATGAACTTTCTTGAAGCACTGCTGCTATCTAGGATTCTTAGGAGATCACCAACTGGTGCTCCAGAGAATATGATTTCTGATTCTTTTTTTGAATTATCCATAACTGAATGGTAAATTGCGCTAAGTTAAAAACTTTTCCCGGAGAGGGAATTGGGTCATACCGTTGGACATCAATATTGATTTTTATTACATTTGAAGTATGGTTGTCGACAACAAAGAACGGATCAAGCATATCAAACGGCTGTTTTACATGGTCTCTGTACTTTTGTTAATTAGTGCACTTGCATTTTTATGGCTCGATCAGTTCATTCAGATGGGCATTACGCTTGGCGTTCTGCTGATATGGGTCGTTGTTTTTCAAGCACTCGATTTTAGCTATATTTTTCTCAAAATTGAATCCGATGTCTTTGTACTGCGCTACTATACTGCCGTAAAATTTGGCCGTAAAGAATACCAAACCATTGAATTCCACCCCCGGCTGCTGCACGATTTCACCTTCGAAAGTTCGTTTTTTGGTCTTGTAACCGATCTTACACTGGCTATTAAAACGTCTAGAGGTATTGCCGAGTACCCATCGGTGAGTCTGGCTGCACTCGATGCCGGACAACGCAGAGCAATTCGGCAAGCCCTTGAAGAACATATACACAAATAGAGCCCAACCCACCCCCACCTCAACTTTATGA